>DASYVT010000228.1 GCA_035936835.1 Candidatus Methylomirabilota bacterium
GTCCCTCTTGTGGACGTCGATGCCAATATGGTCCATGGCTGGCCTCTCCCTTCTTGCGGCGTTGACCGCGGGGTGCTCTTGTGGGGCAGTCTATGCCACCACGTCAAGCGAGAGGCCAGCCGCTTCATCCCATCTATCCTCACAGACGGTTCCACATTCATTTCCTTTTGAACTCCGATTCTAACCGCAGTCAGACCCTTGTAAGGACAGGCGCTTTCCGACCGGATGTCCGGGAGGATTTTAAAGTCTGTGACCAAGGACTCCCGGCGTTCATAAAACTGCCGGGCTTTGGCTGCACTCGAGGTTTCGAGTTACGAGGGCTTAGCGGATCCAGCTAGCTAGTTCACGAACCACTTGATTCGTGGACAGGGAGGTTTATGGGCGCGGCAAGCTTCTAGGGGTGATTCACGCTTCGCCAGGCAAGCCACCCTGACCTTTGGTGCGGGCATCCGGCCAGGTTCGGCCGCCGGCCCGGGTGCCCTGGCGGTCAGATCAACAGCCAGGTCGGGCTTGCCGTTCAGGGGATGCGCCAGCTCTTGTCCACGTAGCGGCGGCCGCCGACCGTCGAGACCTGGAGCGCAGTGCGATACGCGCGCGCCTCCAGGGTGTGGACACGCGTGTCTACCGCCAGCGGCAGGTCCGCGGGCCCACCCGCGAGCGCCTCGACCAGGACGCGGCCGTCCATCCCGTCGCGCTCGCCGATGCCGAGCCGGGCGAGGACGGTTGGCGCCACGTTCACGGTGCCGGCCGGCGCCGTGACAGTCGCGCCCTTCTTGAAATTGGGTCCCAGGCCACGAGGGTGTTGCGGACGTTCTACGGACTCATGCTGCCGGGCTCTACGCCCAGGGGGGAGGGGCGTCGGCTGGGGGGACGCCCCGCTGCTGGCGCAGCAGGCAACCGGCAACGGCAAGGAGGGTGCTCGAACTGCCGAGCAGAAGAGTGGAGGCGAGGGGGGGAGCCATCAGGGGCCCGTCGAAGTCCACGATGACGGTGATCGGGCACACGGTGGCGGCCACTGTGAGGGAGCCGGCGACGAACAGGCGGCGGAGCGTTGGGAGGCGCGATCGCATCGGTCTGATCTCCCGATACATGTACACTGCGCGCCGAGGATGCGCAAGCGAGACTGAGCGGTACTGGGTGGGTCGCGTCCCTGAAGGGAAAGCGTGCCGGCCTTTCCGCACGACCACAGCGAGGCGCCGCCCGGGCCGGCGGTGGGGCGTCTCGACGACCGCGTGATTGCCACAGCCAATGGGCCACGCCCGTACTGGCACATGTTCTTCTGGATTTCGTTCGCGACGCTCACAGGCCTGCCCGCGACGACGGCGCCCGTCGGTCTCACGCGCGACAGTCTACCCGTCGGGGTCCAGATCATCGGTCCCTACCTAGAAGACGCGACGCCGATTGATATCGCGAGCCGGCTGGCGGACGTGACGGGAGGATTCAGGGCGCCGAAGGCGTTCTGAGGCGTGGCGGCGCGTGTTCTGTCCGCCCGCCTGGCGATATAGGGGAGGCTGCCTCTTAGCTGCTCTGCGAATTCCGCACACTTTGTCGCTCCAACAGCCAGCGAGTCCCCGCGAGGCTGCCAACCCCTATTATCCGGCGATCGTCTTGAACCCCCTTGTCGGGGCAGCGTCTGATCCCGGTGTTCAGAAATCCCCGTCAGTCACGTGCGGGATAAGACCGCGACAATATGCCTGCCACTCAAGCGGTTCGAGGTGGTCCGAAATCAAAAGATTCTCGCCCACCTCGGGCTCCCGGGTGCGAGGGCCGGCCCGCCGTCCCCGTCCGCCGGTGCTGCGGCGCGAGCAGAGCAACCGGCCCTCCATGACATGCCCCTGGAACAGGTGCCGGGAGCCCTGCCAACCGCGGCGGTCAGTGCGGAGCACTCCGGTGGACGGCGCCCGCTCGCCGCCTCGAGGCTCCGGTTTGACTTGTCCCGCGGGCTCTGACAGGATCGGAGCGAGATGCCACGGTTCGTCCGCGCGGTGAGAAGGCCGCCGTGTCCGAGAACGGACTTTATGTCAGCTATACACCCCAGATGATCGATCTCATCGTCAAGGGCGAGGCGGATGAGGTCTTGGGCTCGCGTCTCACAGGCGGGGGCTCGGCCATCGCGCAGGGGATGCCGTGGTGGAAGTACATCTCGAACCTGTTCCTGACCGGGGTCGAGAACTCCTGCTTCGGCCTCCGCCTGTCCGAGTATCACACTGGCTACCGGGCGTTCAGCCGCGAGGTGCTGGAGGCCGTGAACTTCCGGATGATCTCCGACGGCTTCGTCTTCGACCGGGAGATCATCTCGCAGGTCGTGGCCGCGGGCTTCCGAATCGCCGAGATCGACGTGACGGTGCGCTACTTGCCCGAGGCCTCCTCGGCGGGCGTCTTCGCCTCCTGCGGCTATGGGCTCAAGATCCTCTGGGTCGTGACCCGCCACTCCCTCCACGCGAGCGGACTCAAGCGCTCGCGCAGGCTGCTGTCGCTGCGCGGCCAGTACAGCAGGTGAGCCCCGGCTCCGAAATTTCCGAGTGCCGTTGACGCTGGTGCGAGTTCTCGATCTGGCCGCGGTCCTCTGCAGCCTGGCCGTCCTGTCCTCGCTCGTCTACTGGTGGTGGCGGCCCGAGGAGCTCTTTCTCGTGCTGCTCGGCGTGGTCGCGCTCAGGCTTCTTGTCGCGCCGGTGTCGGTGCCGTCACTCGACCCGCGCAGCGTCGTGACAATCGCGACGGCGCTCTACGCCGTGGTCTTCTCCTTCATCACCGTGTCGCGCCATATCACGCTCCAGACCCATGCCCTCGACCTCGGATACTACGTCCAACTGACGTGGAACCTCGCCCGGGGTGCCGGGCCCCGGGTGAGCCTGCCGGAGATGCACGCATGGGGTGATCACTTCTCGCCGATCATGTATCTCTTCGTTCCGGCGTTCTGGCTCGCGCCGGGTGCGCCGGTCCTGCTGGTCGCCCAGTCGGTGGCCCTTGCGCTCGGAGCGCTGGCGGTGTTCGGGATCGCGGCGCGGCGGCTGGGCGACGAGCGGCCCGCGGCGGTCTTCGCCGTCCTCTACCTGCTGCATCCGTCGCTGCACGGCCTCAACGTGCGCGACTTCCACGCGGCGGCCTTGGCCGTCCCGCTGCTCCTGGCGGCGATCTACTGTGTCGAGGCCGGGAAGCCGTGGCCCTTCGCGGTCGCCGTCCTGCTGACGCTCGGCACGCGCGAGGACGCGGCGATTCCGGTGGTGGGCCTTGGGCTCTGGCTCGCGCTGACCAAGCGGCGCTGGCTCTGGGGCGCCGTCACGGCGCTCGCGGCTTTCTCCCTCCTGATGGCGGATACGTGGTGGATCATGCCGTATTTCCGCGGGGCTCCGTATCCTCACCTCGGACGCTACGCGCACCTCGGCGGGAGTGTGCCGGCGATCGTGGCGTCGATCCTCCTGCATCCGGTCCGCGTGCTGATGGGGCTCGCCACCTGGCGGCGGCTCGTCTATCTCGGCGCGATCGGCGCCCCCGTCGCCTTCCTGCCGCTGCTGGCGCCCGGCACGCTCGTCGGTCTCGTGCCGCCGCTCTTCGGGAACCTGCTCGGCGCGGACCCGATCCTCTTCGACCACCGCACGCAGTACCAGTCCTTCGTCCTGCCCTTTCTCTTCGTGTCCGCGATCGCCGGCTACGACCGGCTGGCGCTGAGACGCCCGGGGCGGTGGCCGAAGACCGTGCTCGTCGTCGCCATGGTGGCGAGCCTGGCACTGTCAGCGAGCATCATGAACCTCCTGTCCTCCGAGCGCGCGTGGCCCAAGGTCGTACACCGCCAGGCATGGGAGGTGATGGCGCAGGTGCCGACGGGCGCGGCTGTCTCGGCGCAGGACCGCTATGTCCCCCACCTGTCGATCCGGCCGCTCGTGTTCGTCTTCCCTGTGGGGATCGAGAAGGCCGATGTCGTGCTCTTGTACGCGCCGAGCTATCCCTGGAGGAGCGATCCCGGCGTGGTGATGCAGCGGGAGGGCGACACGGTGACCATCACGAACGGTCCGGGCGGGCCCACGTATCGCTACCGCGTGGTCGTCGAGCGGGGCCCGCACCTGCTCCTGCGGAGGCTCTAGCGCGCCGGCTCGAGCACGAACAGGACGCCGGCGCTCTTCGCCACCGCCCAGAGCTGGCTCCATCAGGCGTCCGGGACCGGCACGCCGTGTTGGAGCCGCTCGCTCCGTGTCGCCATCTCGGGGTCGCCCGCCACGAGAACGGGTTGGGCGGGGTCCGCCCGCTTCGCTCCCCGGAGCACGTCGACGACCTGGTCGAGGTCCGTCTCGAACTCGCCCTCGGGGCGAAAGGCGCGCGGATCGATCGCCAGGAAGAAGTGGCCGATGTTGTGCGGGTCCGACCGGCCCTGCGTGCGGTTGCGGATCGGCGAGAAGGAGGCGCCCACCAGCGCGCCGCCCAGGATGTGCACCATCAACGCGAGACCCTAGCCCTTGTGGCCACTCACCTCGCGCACGCCGCCGAGCGCCGTGATCCCGCCCTCGGGCCGATCAAATACATAGCCGAACGCCTGCTCCGCGTCCGTGACCGCGCGGCCGTCGCCGTCGATCACCCAGCCCGGCGGGAGGGGCCGGCGGTTGAGCTTGTACTCCTTCACCTTGCCCGCAGCTACGGTCGTGGTGGCCATGTCGAGCAGCACGCGAGGGTTGCGGCTGGCTGGCGCCGCGAACGCGAGCGGGTTGGTGCCCAGGACGGGCTCGGCCACGAACGTCGGCACCATCGTCACGCCGTGGGTGGCCGCCGCGACCATGCCGATCACGGCGCCGGGGCAGGACGCGGGAGCGCAGACAGGCCCCGCTACTGGACGTGGGCGGCACTGATGCGCCGGGCTTTCGACCTTGACGTCCTGCGCTGTCCGCGCTGCGCGGGGCGAATGCAGCGGATGGGCACGATCGATGACCCTGCCGTCATTCAGCGGATCCTCGCCCATCTCGGGCTCCCGGGTGCGAGGGCCGGCCCGCCGTCCCCGTCCTCCGGTGCTCCGGCACGAGCCGAGCAGCAGGCCCTTCATAGCCTGACCATGTAACCGGTGCAGGGAGCCCGGGCGACCGCGGAGGTCTGTGCGGAGCGCTCCGGTGGACGGCGCCCGCTCGCCGCCTCGAGGCCCCGGTTTGACTTGTCGGGTGGGCTCTGACAGGATCGGCGCGAGATGCCACGGTTCATCCGCTCGGTGACACGGGCCCCCAGGGCGGCCGTGTCCGAGAACAGGCGTAATGTTACTGACGCGCTCGGCCGTACTCGCCGGCGTTCCGTCGGGAGATAATCGAATCGGTCCGGCGCGGCCGGACGCCCGAGGAGCTCGCGCGCGACTTCGAGCCCTCGGCCCAGGCGATCCGGAACCGGGGGAAACAAGCGGGGCGCGACGCCGGCCGGCGGACCGACGGCTTCACGACGGAGGAGCGTGACGAGGTGGGTCGACTCCGGCGAGAGGTCCGGCAGCTCCGCGAAGAGCGAGCGATCGGGTTTCCAAGACCGGCGGGCGCCTGGTTCTGGCATGTCCGATAGTTCATGCTCCAACTGACCGAAGCCCCCTTGACTTGGAGCCTCTCTTTGCGGATGCTCGCGGCGGTCGACTCGCCTGGTACCCGACTCCCTCGAGAGGCGGGTAGACGGTGGAAGCAAGACGGTAAGCGGCGCGATGCTGCTGAGAGTGTCCTTGAGGTGGACCGCCAACGATGGCACGCCTCTCAGCCTCTCGGGTCAGCAGGCAGGAATCCCGGACGCGCCCCCAGCATCTCGTCCGCAGCGGCCGCACGGCAGGTTGGAGAGCGTGTCACACGCGTGGCAGCATAATAGGAGAGAGCACATAGGTCCATATCGAAAAGTTTGGCTGACACCGTCGAGCGGAGGGGAGAGCGCCATGGGAAGGCTCTCGTGGCAGTTCGCGCTCGTCGCCGTTGTCGGCGCCGTGGTGCTGAGCTTCAACTTCGGGTCACGTCTGCTTCTGACGAATGACGATACGCGGTTCCCGGTCATGGCCCGCGACGTCCTCGTCAACGGGCACTGGCTGGTCCCGGCCCTTCCGGATGGAACACCTCATCTTGCGAAGCCGCCGCTCGTGGCCTGGCTGATTGCGCTCGCCTCCTGGCTTGCCGGTTCGGTCAGTGTCCGGACGGCCGTCCTGCCTTCCCTGCTGGAAGCGATCGGCGTGGTGCTCCTGACGTACTGGCTCGGACGCCGACTCTTCGATCGGGACGCGGGGGTCGTCGCCGGCCTCACCGTGGCCACCTCCGTCGGGGTCTACCAGATGGCGCACTCCTCGATGCCGGACATGGCGCAGCTGGTCGCGGGGATGGGCGCGATGGCTGTGTACGTGGCCTCCGGGTTCGGAGACCGGCGGGTCTGGCTGATGGCGTTCTACGGCCTCCTCGGGCTCGGATCGCTGGCCAAGGGCGCGGCCGGTTTCATCCCGCTCGCCATCGTGCTCGTTGACACGATCATCGCCCACGGGGTGGTCGGACTGAAGCGGCTAGTGTCGATTCCGGGCTGGGTGGTGCTCATGGCGATCGCCGTCCCCTGGTGGGTCGTGGCCGCCGCGACCGGAGGGCACGACGGATTCGTCAATGGCGTCGTGATGAACGACCAGCTCCTCTATTATTTCGTGCGCCCTGGATGGGGCTGGCGGACGATCCGGGAGCCGCTCGTGCACGCCGTCGCGGTCCTGCTGCCCTGGGGCTTGCTGCTGCCGTTCGCGGTCCGCCGAGTGCTTCGCGAAGCCGATCCCGAAACGGTCCGGCGGGTGCGACTGCTCCTCGTCTGGCTGGCGACGGTGTTCGTCATTATGGCTGTGTCGGCCCAGCAGCGCCAACGGTACTACATCCCGCTCTGTCCCGCCGCGGCCCTCCTCATCGGGTGGTGGTACTCGACGTTGGCGTGGCGGTGGCGTGCACGGGCGTTCGCAGGCGCGTGGATTGCGGTCGCGGCGGTCGGTGGCGCGCTCGTCACGCTGGACACGCCACGCTACAACGCCACGACCGATCTCACCGGGCTACGAGCTGTGCTGGCGCAGGCACCGCTGCCCCTCTTCTCGCTTGCCCTACAAGATCTCGCCCTGTCCTTCAACCTCGACCGCCCTGTCGTGAACGCCAAAAATTTCCAAAGGTTCGAGGACCGCGTGGGGCAGGGTAAGATCGAATACCTGATCATTTCGGATCGAGCCCTCCGCGCACAGCCCGTCGCCCCCTGCATGCGCCGCATTGCCCGGGGCCTGGTGACGCGGCAGCCGTTCACGGTCCTCGACCCGACGGGCTGTCGCGAGCCAGCGTCGTCGCCCGACGACAAGAGGTCGGGGTAGGGCGCGGTCATGTGCGGCATCACCGGCTTCGTCGGTCACACGCGCCTGCCCGATGCGCGGGCCACGGTCGAGCGGATGACGGCGACCCTCGTCCACCGTGGCCCTGACGACCAGGGCACGTATGTGGATCGCTGCACGGCGCTCGGCGTCCGGCGACTGGGCGTGATCGACCTCGTGACCGGCCACCAGCCCGTGTCGAACGAAGACGGGACTGTCTGGGTAGTCCAGAACGGTGAAATCTACAATTACCGGGCGCTCCGCGACCGGCTCCGTCTACTGGGCCACGTCTTCCGCACGCACTCGGATACCGAGGTCATCGTCCACGCCTACGAGGCGTACGGGGAGGACTGCGTCTCCCACCTCGACGGGATGTTTGCCTTCGCCATCTGGGACTCCCGGCAAAATACCCTCCTGCTGGCCCGCGACCGCTTGGGCGAGAAACCGCTCTACTACCACGCGGGTCCCGAGGCCTTCGTCTTCGGGTCCGAGCTGCGAGCGTTGCTGCCGCATCCGGCCGTGCCGCGCCGGCTCGACCTCACAAGCCTCGCGCGGTACCTCAACTTCGAGTACGTCCCGACACCCCACTCGATCCTGGCCGGGATCGAGAAGCTTCCGGCTGGCCATATGCTCACGATCAGCCCGGGCGGCAAGCCGCACACGGCTCGCTACTGGGATCTCTCGTTCGCCGCGGACCCGTCCGTGAGCGAACGGGAGTGGCAGGAGGCGTTGCTCCGCCAGCTCGAGGCATCGGTGCGCGCCCAGCTGGTAAGCGACGTGCCGCTCGGACTCTTCTTGAGTGGCGGGATGGACTCGAGCGCCATCGTGGCCCTGGCCAGCCGGGCGCTCACGGGCCGGAGGGTCAAGACGTTCAGTCTCGGGTTCACCGAGGCGAGCTACGACGAGCGGCCGTTCGCCCGCGCCGTCGCGAACTTTTGTGGCACTGAGCACACGGAGGTTGGCTTCTCGGCGACCGACGCCGCGGGTCTGCTCGAGCGCGCTGGCGACCTGCTCGACGAGCCGTTGGCGGACGGATCGTTCCTGCCCATCTACCAGCTGTCGCAGGCCGCCCGCCGCGAGGTGACGGTTGTCCTGAGCGGCGACGGGGGCGACGAGCTCTTCTGCGGCTATCCCACGTTCCAGGCGGACAGGGCGGCGCGCCTGGTGCAGCGACTACCGCCGGCGGTACAACGAGCGGCGGCGCACGCGGTCGAGCGATTGAAGCCGTCGCCCCGCTACGGCAGCGTCGAGTCGCTCCTCAAGAGGTTTTTCAGGGCGTTGCCGTACTCCCCGGAGATCCGTACGCAGCTGCTGCTGGGCGGGCTGACGCCGGTGGAGCGCTCGGCGCTGCTCTCGCCCGCCGTACGCGCGGCCTGTGCACGCGTCGATCCCTACGAGGAGCTGACAGCGAGCGTCACCGGGCTGCCGAGTCTCGGCCCGCTCGACGGGCTCATCTACCAGCACTGCAAGAACTATCTTGCCGACCAGAACCTTGTCACAGTGGACCGGGCAAGCATGGCGTGCGGCCTCGAGGTGCGGGCGCCATTCCTCGACCGCCCCCTCGTAGAGCTCGCAGGATGCATGCCGTCCACGCTCAAGCTGAAGGGCTGGCGGACCAAGCACATTCTCAAGCGTGCGCTGCGTGGCCTGGTCCCCGACGCCATCCTGGGTCGTCGCAAGCAGGGCTTCGGCGTGCCACTCGGTCTGTGGATGCGAGGGCCCCTGCGCCGCGCCCTCGAGGCGCGCCTGGCCTCCGAGGAGGTCATCCGTATCGGGCTCTTCGACGCCGACACGACACGCCGCCTCGTTGCCGAGCACGTTTCGGGCGCGCGGGACCACCAGAAGATTCTGTGGGGACTGTTGATGTTCGACGCCTGGCGGGAGCGGTACCTGCCGGGCGTGCGCTGGAGCTGAGCCACGGTTCGTCCGGCGTATGGGCCAAAATCCGGTGCGCGTGGATGGTTGTGCATCTAATGAGGCTCGCAGAAGTGGTTAACGAGCGTGTCCCTCGTGAAACCGGCTGTTTTTGGGTTAACCTGATTCGCGAGAGTCATTAGAGCTCGAAATTCCCCGTCTGAGTCCCCGTTTCCCGGTGAGTGTCCCAGCGGAGTCTCACGCGGTGAGGCTCCGCGCGAGCCGAGGCCATCGCCCTCAACGTGATGCAGCTTGCGTGGCAGGCAACCGGGTAAGGAAGTTTCGTACCGGAATCGAAACACCTTCCGAATTCAACTCTTGCGGGGTGCGCTGTTGAGTCAACAGCGCGTAATCATGTGAAACGGGTGAGGAAGCGCGTGGCGGAGTGGAAACACGGGATTCAGACCGTAACCTCGAACTGGAACGCCAGCGACCTGTTTGCCTGCAAGTGGTTGCGGGCCCCCGCAACCAAATAGTCGAGGGGTTAGCCAGTACGGCTAGCCCCTTTTGGGGGTTGGGTGCTCGTGTTCTGTCCGTATGTCGAAAACCGGACTGTTCCTGATACCCTCTGCCTAGATGTCGGGATCTGGTGATCGCCGGGAGGCGCGTATGAGTCGGCTCGCGCTGGCCGCTCTTGCCATTTCGCTGATCGCCGCGCCGGTAGCGGCCGCCGATGATTCCCGGGAAGCCTGGGCCGCGCTCGTCAATGGCAGTCATGTCGCGCTGATCCGCCATGGCAACGCGCCGCCCGGCTACGGCGACCCGCCCGGTTTCAAGATCGACGACTGCGCGACCCAGCGCAATATGGATGAGAGAGGACGGGCGCAAGCCAGGGCGCTCGGCGAGGCCTTCCGCCAACACGGCGTGCGCGTAGACAAGATCCTCTCCTCGCCCTGGTGCCGCTGCCTGGATACGGCGCGGCTGCTGGTGCTCGGTCCAGTCGACAGTACATGGGCCGTGGCAGCGTCCGACAAGAGCCCGGAACGGCTCGCCGCGTTGAAGCAGATAGTGTCCAGCTGGCGCGGACCGGGCACGCTCGTGGTGGTGACTCACGCTCTGACGGTACAATCACTGGTCGGTATCCTGCCGGGCCAGGCCGAGACCGTGGTGCTCAGACCCAAGCTTGGCAAAGAGCCGGGGGTCGACGTTGTGGGCAGAATCCCTGTGCCCGAGTGACTTTCTGCGGCGCTCGAGCGCCGTGGAGGAATCAGGCGGCGAGGAGTCCCGCCCTCACGGCCGGGCGGTCACGAAGGTATCGCACTGGCGCACGTCGCCGGTATCGAGACCGGCGCGGAACCAGCGCACGCGCTGGGCCGAGGAGCCGTGGGTGAAGGACTCCGGGGCAACGTGGCCCTGTGACTGCCGTTGGATGCGATCGTCGCCGATGGCGGCCGCGGCCGCGAGCCCGGATTCCACATCCCCCGGCTCGAGCAGATTCCGTTGTCGGGCGAAGTGACCCCAGACGCCGGCGAAGCAGTCGGCCTGGAGCTCGATGCGCACGGAGACCGCGTTGCTGTGCGCCTCGCCCGCGCGGGCGCGCTGCTGCCCCATCTTCTCCCTGATCCCCAGCTGGTTTTGAACGTGATGGCCGATTTCGTGGGCGATCACGTACGCGCGCGCGAACTCGCCCGGCGCTCCAAACCGCCGCGCGAGGGCCTCGAAGAAGGACCGGTCGAGATAGACGTGGCTGTCGGCCGAACAGTAGAATGGGCCGACAGCCGAGCTGGCCTGCCCACACGCAGAATCGACCGCTCCCCGGAACAGCACGAGCCGGGGCGGGTGATACTCGGCGCCCATCTGGCGGAAAAGCGTCTTCCAGGTGTCCTCCGTGTCGCCCACGATACGGATGATGAAGTCCTTGGTCTCGTCACGCGCGGCCGACCCGGACGAAGCCGGAGGCGCTGTGCTCTGCGTGGGCGCGGAGGACGGGGCGCCGCCCTGGAGTGACACCAGTACGTCCAAGGGATTGAGCCCGAGCAGAAGGCTGATGGCCACGACGGCGATGAGACCCGCGCCGCCGAGCTTGAAACCCGGGCCGAGCCCGGGCCCCGGCGGCGCAGCACCCTCGCGGTCCTCGACGTTGTCACTACCCCGCATGTCACGCCAGCGCACGGGGATCCTCCTGTTCGAGGTGTAGGTTCACACGCGCAGGAGCGACCCGCGTGGCCCCGCGCGGCCGTCAGTTGCCGAACAGATTCGAGAAGAACTTCTTCACGCTCGAACCGGCGTCGACGGCGGCATCGCGGGTTTTGTGCCAGGCGCTCTTCGCCTTCGGCTCGGCCGCTTTGCCGGACTCCTTCAGCTTTTCTCCGGTGTACTTCGCACCCTCGGCGACCGTGTTCCCGACCCCCTTCGCCGTCTCCTCAACCCCTTTGCCGATCTCCTTGCCGCCCTTCTCCACCCGCTCCGTGGCCGCGTTGACCTTCGAGTCGTCCGCGGCCCAGGTAACGGGCGCGACACCGAGCGCCATCACGCACACAATCGTCAGCCAAACAAGAATCCGTAGTCTCATCGCGCCCTCCTTGTCTGCTCAGTCTAGTCGACACCGGCCGGGACGCCTATGGGACCTTGGTCTCATCACCAGCAACCGATAGTTCGAGGATTGCTGACAAGGCAGGTCCCGAGGGGGGACCCTCGGGCGAGGCGGGCCATGACTGAGAACGGGCGTTATGTTATCTGCTGGGCCCTTCACACGCCCAGGTAATACTTCTTCACCAGCTCGTTCTCCCGCAGCTCCTGCGTGCTGCGGCCCTCGAACTCGATCTTGCCGTGGACGATGATGTACCCGCGGTCGGCGATCTTGGTCGCCTGGTTGAAGTTCTGCTCGGCCATCAGGACGGTGAGCTGACGCCGCTCCTTGAGCTCCTTGATCTTCCCGATCACCCGGCTTACGAGGATCGGCGCCAGTCCCACCGAAGGTTCGTCGACGAGGAGGATCCGGGGTGAGGACATGAGCGCGCGGGCCACGGCCAGCATCTGCTGCTCTCCGCCGCTCATGCTGCCTGCGAGCTGTCGCCGCCGCTGGGGAAGCACCGGAAAGGCCTCGAAGCAGAAGTCGAGGTTGCGCGCGATGTCGCCGCGGGCGGCCCGCCGGTAGGCGCCGAGCAGGAGGTTTTCCTCGACGGTCAGCTTCGGGAAGAGCCGGCGCCCCTCCGGGACCAGCGCGATGCCCAGGCCCACGATCTCTTCGGTGGACTTTCGGGTGAGGTCGATGCGGGTACCGTCCGATTCCAGGAAGATCTCGCCGGCCTGGGGCGTCACCATGCCCATGATGCACTTGAGGAGCGTGCTCTTGCCGTTGCCGTTGGTGCCCAGCAGGGCGACGGTCTCGCCCTCGCGGACCTCGATCGAGACGCCGTGGAGCACGCGCACCGCTCCGTAACCGGCGTCCACGTCGCGGACGACGATCCTACTCGCCAAGGTAGGCCCTCTCCACCGCTGGGTCCCTGACGATCTCGTCGGGCGTCCCCTCGGCGATCCGCTCCCCGGCGTCGAGGACGACCACGCGCTCGGAGAAGCGCATCACCGCCCGCATGATGTGCTCGATCATGATGATCGTGATGCCTTGCGCGTTCAGCCGGAAGAGGATGGCCAGGATGTCGTCCACCTCGGTGCTGGAGAGCCCGGCCATGGCCTCGTCGGAGATGAGGAGCTTCGGCCGCGCGGCCATCGCCCGGGCCAGCTCGAGCTTCCGCATCTCGATCTGCGTCAGCCCGGCCGGCCGCAAGTGCGCCTTCGCCTCCAGGCCGATGCTGCGCAGGATCTCCCCGGCGTCGGCGCTGCCCTGAGCGCCGGCGCGTCCGGCCCCCGCGTACTCCAGCGGGATGCCCAGGTTCTCGAGGACGGTCATGCTGGTGAAGGGCTTGGGGATCTGGAAGGTGCGCACGATGCCGAGCCGGGTGCGCTGGTGAGGCGGAAGCGCGGAGATCTCGCGGCCGTCGAAGCGGATCGCGCCGCCGTCCACCGGCAGCGTGCCGGAGACGCAGTTGATGAGCGTCGTCTTGCCGGAACCGTTCGGCCCGATGAGGCCGAACCGCTCGCCGGCCTTGACCGACAGGCTCACGCGGTTGAGGGCCGTGAAGCCGCCGAAGCGCTTGACGACCCCCTGCACCTCGAGCAGCGCCCCGGCCATGGCGTCAGCGGCCTCGCAGGCGCCGCACCAGGCCGAGGATCCCCTCGGGCGCCAGGACGACGAAGGCGACGAGCACGACGCCCACGATGAACAGATTCATCTCGGAGGAAATCGTCACCGTCGCGAGCTGCTGGGCCGTCCCCAGCAGGACGGCGCCGATCACCGGTCCGACCCAGCTCGTCGTGCCGCCGATCATCGGCATGGCCAGCGCGTTCACGGCATAGTCGAGGGCGAAGGCGGAGTTGGGCTCGACGAACGTCACGTAATAGGGGAACGGCGCGCCGGCGACGCCGAGCAGGAAGCCGCTGACGGTGGTGGCGAAGAGCTTGAGGCGCAGGGTGGGCACGCCCATGCACTCGGCCGCCTCCTCGTTGTCCCGCAGCGCCGCCAGCCCGCGGCCGATCCAGGATCGCTCGATGAACCGCGCCACCAGCACCGCGATGACGGCGAGTCCGACCATCACCGTGAAAAGGAACGTCACGTAGCTGCCGAACGGGGGGCCGCTCGGGCGGAGGACGCTCATCCCCCTCGATCCGCCGACGTACTCCCAGTTCATGATCACCGTCTGCAGGACGACGGCCAGCGCCAGCGTCGCGATCGAGAAGAAGACGCCCCGGAGGCGCAGCGTAAGATAGCCGATGCCGAGCCCGAGGAGTGCGGCGACGAGCCCGCCGGCGAGGATCAGCACCGGCAGCGGCGCCCGCACCGATTGGATGAGGAAGACGGCGGTGTACGCGCCCATCGCGAAGAATGCCGGCGTGCCGAAGTTCACGTAGCCGGCGTACCCGCCGAGGATGTTCCACGCCGTCGCCATGACGACGTACTGGAGGATGACGCACCCGGCGAAGTAGAGGTACGGGTTCACGCGCAGCACGGCGAGGACGATCCCGGCCGCGACGACGACCAGCCCGACGAGCAGCGGGACGCCCGCGCGCCGCATCTAGCGCCCGAAGAGCCCCGCGGGCCGCACGGCGAGCACCACGAGCAGGATACCGAACGACACCGCGAGCGACCAGGAGGGGCCGAAGAACGTGGCCATCAGGCTCTCGGCCACGCCGAGGATGACGGCGGCGACCAGCGTCCCCCCGATGCTGCCCATGCCGCCCAGCACGGTGATGGCGAACATGCGGCCGATGTAGTCGCGGTCGGTCGACGGTATCACCGGCGCAATGCTGATCAGCAGGGCGCCGCCCAGGCTGGCGGCCGCGATGCCGACGCCGAATGCGATGGTCTTGATCTGGACGGGATTGGCGCCCATCAGGCGCAGCGCCAGGCGGTCCTGGGACACCGCCATGATGGCCCGCCCGTAGAAGGTCCGGCCGAGGAACAGGTGCAGCGCCAGCGTCATCGCGACGCCGACGACGCAAGGCACGAGATAGCGGAAGGCGATGCCGACGCCGCCAAGGTCGATCGACTTGCTGGTGTACGCCGTCTGCACCAGGCGGTAATCGACGCCGAACTTCAGGCTGAGGCTGACCTCGATGATGAAGAGGAGCCCGAAGAAGAACACGAGCCCGCGCAACGATTCCTCACCTCGTCGCTCGAAGCTCGCGTAATACACGCGATAGACCACGGCGCCCAGCACGTAGAACACCGGCGTGAAGAGAAGCCCGCTGAGGATCGGATCGAGGCCGAAGGAGTCGTTCATTACGTACGCCATGTAGGCGCCGAGGACCACGAAGGCGGGCTGCGCGATGTTGGCGATGTCGAGGAGACCGAAGATGAGACCGATGCCCAGGCTCACGGCGGCATAGAAGCCCCCGATCAGCAGTCCGGCGACCACCGCATTGGCCAGCAGGTCCCAGGAGAACAGGGAGCGCTCGCGCTAGTTCTTCGCCGCGGAGTACGGGTAAATGATGTTCCCGGACTTGAGCTCCTCGGGGTAAAGGACCACCTTCTTGCCGGGCCCGCGGAACTGATCGATGCCCGTGCCCTGGACCTTCTGGTACTGGACCATGAGGGTGCGCCCCTTGGCCCACTCGCCGTTCTTGCCGAACTTGACCTTGCCGACGATCGTGGAGAACTCGGTGGCGCGGATGTAGTCGGCCAGCTTCTGCTGGTCGAGGCTCTTGGTCGCCTCGACGGCCTGGCCCAGCACCTGGACCAGGGCGTACGAGTATGGCGGGAGGTAGTATCCCAGCGGATCGACGCCGGCCTTTTCCGCCCGAAGCTGATACTCCTTCAAGAACTCCTTGACGCCCGGGAACGCCAGCATCGTCGGCTCGGGCGCCCAGAAGTCGTAGTTCACGATGCCGTTCAGCATCGGCCCCATGCTCGTCATGACGCTGGTGAACTGCAGGCCGACCATGCCGCCGCCGAAGATCTTGGGTTGGAGGCCGACCTCCTGCGCCGCGCGTAGCATCCCGACCGAGTCCGGCGGGTACGACGCCACGAACACGATGTCGGCATTGGTGGCCTTGATCGCCCGCACGATCGGCGTGTAGTCGACGGTGGTGGGCGGGTAAGTCTTGTCGTAGACGGTCTTGAAGCCGAACTTCTTGATCAGGTCCCGCGCCCCGACGAGCGCATTCTGCGGATACTCAGCGTCGGCGCCGACGATCGCAACGGTCTGCGGCCGCGGGTTCTGTTTCGCCGCCAGCTCGAAGAAGCCGATGGCCGTGCTGGTTTGTGGATCCGGCCCGGCCGGCTGGATCTGGAAGTAGTTCGGGTACTGATACTTTTCGTTGTTGGCGAGCCCGAACATCCCCATGATGGTCAGCTTCCGTTCCATGGCGATGGCCATGAGCGGAGCGATAAGGTTGGTGCCATAGCCCGAGGTGATGAGATCCACCTTGTCGACGTCGAGCAGCTTCGTGTAGATCCCGGGCACGGTGGCCGGGTTGGTCTGATCGTCGTAGTACACGAGCTCGACCGACCGGCCGAGGAGCCCGCCCTTCTTGTTGACGTCGTCCTTCCAGATCTGCATGGCGAGCAGCGCCGGCTTGCCGTTGGCGGAGAGTCCGCCCGTCAGGGCCATCCCGAAGCCGATCTTGATCGGATCGGCCGCCCGGGCCACGAATGCCCCTGCGCCTGCGAGCACGAAGATCCCCACGAAGTTCCCAATGACGGCCCCGATCAGGACCCAGCTACGGATCGGCTGTCTCCAAGGCTGCTTCATTGCATCCTCTCTCTCTGCGCCCTCCGCGAGCGCGCGCGCGCCGATCATTCAGCGAGCCCGAGATTGCGCCAGCAGCCTCGGCCTTGTCAAGGCCCGGTGTCGACCAAGACCCACGAGCAGCTCTCGCAAGCACGCTTCGCGGAGACGGCGGGCTTCGGCGGCATCTGACTCACCGAGCACAACTCATATCCCAAAGATCGCTGGTTCAAATCCAGCCCCCGCAACCACTTGTAGGCAAATAGCCTCCCGATCTCTCAGGAGGCTGTCGCTTTTTGCGCGACCTTGGATCTCGGCCCGCCGTTCACGGGTCACCGAGGGTCGGTGCCGTCGGCCGGCACGCGGAAGATCTCCATCATGATGGCGGCGCTGGCGGGGCCGTCCACGCCGGCAAGCTCTTACTCGACCAGAAGGTCACCATCGACGCGAAGTATCAGGGCAACGACTTCGGGACGTTCCAGCAGCTGACGCTGGGGTCCTGGATCGCGTTCCGTGACGCGCTGGTGACGATGATCATTGTGAGCGACAACACGTGCACGGGCTCGCGCGGCTTCGCGGCGGCCCATCAGATCATGGGTCGCATGGCACGGCTCTGCTACGACGGCATCGGGGGGTGAGCCGCGGCCGTCTCCCAGGCAGAGCGGAACGCCCACGTTACCTCGGCGTTGTCGAACGTCGCGCCCCGGACGATCTGCCAGACGGAGGGGGCCAGCGACAGCACGGAGAGCGCAAGGACGGGCC
>DASYVT010000229.1 GCA_035936835.1 Candidatus Methylomirabilota bacterium
CCTTGTGGGCTCGCAGGGCGGGGCGCCGAAGCACCCGGTGTGGGTGCACAACCTGCGCGTGCAGCCGGCCGTCGAGATCCGCGATCTCACCGTGGTCCAGCCGATGCGGGTGCGCGAGGTCGCGAACGAAGCCGAACGGGCACGGCTCTGGGCTCTTGCCGTCGCGGCGTTTCCGCCGTACGCGGAGTACCAGGCAAAGACCACCCGGAAGATCCCGCTCTTCGTCGCAGAGCCGGCGCGCTAGCTTGGCGGGCTAGTCGCTCTCGGCGCCGCGCAAAGCCATCCCCCTCAAAGCGGGTTTGGGCCGACGACTTCCCAGCGGTAGCGCTCACGGAGTTTGTTGCGCTCATCGTCGTTGCTCGGGCCGGGGCGATGCAAGAGCTCCTCGACGTAGCCGCCGGCGGCGGCCGGGGTGTAGAGAAACAAGACGCGGCCGGTTTCGCTGCCGGTGTTCTTCCAAGCATGCGGGACGTTGCGCGGGAAGAACGCGCAGGTGCCGGGCCCGCCGACGGTAACATCGTCGCCGATCTTAAAGGTGATCTCGCCGGCGAGCACCCAGGCGACCTCGTCGCTGTCGCGGTGTAGATGGAAGAGGCTCTTGGTGCCGACGGGCACGGTTTCCTCGAACAGCATGATGCTCTCATTGGTCTCGTGGCCGAGGAGCTTCAAGGCCGCGAAGCGGCCGGGCGCCGTCATGTCGAGATGCTTCCCGCCGCCCGCGGGTACGACAAAGCCTTTTGCTGTGACGGGTTCGTGCGCCTTGAGGAAGCGCCGCGCGTGCTCCACGACCTCGTCGATGTGCTCCTGCGAATCCTTCCAGGGATAGATGGTCACCTCGGCGTTCGGGGCGAGGCTGGCCACCTCCATCGCGACCTTGTACGGGTGCGCGGGCACGTCGTCGGGCGCGACCAGCAGCGGCGTCCGGATGGCGCGCACGAAATCGCGCGACACGGTGAACACGAAGTCGGCACGGTTGGTGTACATGCTGGTCAGGAAGGCATGGACCATGTCCATCGTGACGTCCGGGCGCTTCTCGCACAGCGCCGGCCCCCAGCCCTTGATGTTGTTCTGGTAGAAAAGGTCCGGCATCTCAGGCCTAGAGCCGCTGGGCTGCATCATCGCGGCCGCGACCACACGCTCCGGTGCCCGCCGAATCAGGTTGTGGATCATCGGCCCGCCGATGCAGAAGCCCATGACCAGGAACTCCCGGATCCCGAGGTGATCCATCAGCCCGAGCTGGTCGTCGGCGTAGGCGTCCCACGGGCGGTCGATCTCCAGCGGGCCGCTGGACTGGCCGGGGTTGGCGTTGCGCAGGTCGGCGCAGATACAGCGGAAGTCGTCCTTGTACCGTTCCATCGCGTTGAAGGGCGAGGCGGTCTGCCAGGATGAAAGGGCTGAATTGAGCCCGCCGCCCGGGATGAGCAGCAGGGGGAAGCCGGAGCCGGCCTCTTCGTAGTGGATGCGGACGGGTCCTCTTTCGTAGAACGCCATGGCGATTCTCCTCCCTGTGAGAGTAGTCGCTACTCTAACTCACGGCGCTGACGTCTTCACGCAGAACGTAATCTGCCATACTCGGACGCGCGGCCCAGCCAGCCGGCTTCACCGAGCGCCCGCCTTCTCACGCTCAAGTTGGTGCAAACTGGTGCACACTGATGTAGC
>DASYVT010000230.1 GCA_035936835.1 Candidatus Methylomirabilota bacterium
GCACGGAGTAACGGCGCAGCAATTCCAGGATCACGTCCTTGGCGTGCACCCAGGGCTTGAGCTGGCCCGTGAGCCAGACGCGCACGACCTTGGGCATCGGCACGTAGTACGCGCCGCCTCCCATCGCCACGGCGACGTCGAGTCCGCCCGCGCCGATGGCGAGCATGCCCGTCGAGCCGCAGAGGGGCGTGTGGCTGTCGGTGCCGAGGACGAACTGCCCCGGAATGCTGAAGGTCTCGAAGTGCACCTGGTGGCAGATGCCGTTGCCCGGCTTGGAGAACCAGGAGCCGTAGCGCCTCGACGCGGTCTGAATATACCGGTGGTCGTCGGTGTTCCGCGAGTCCGTCTGGTTGACGTTGTGGTCGATGTAGCTGACGACCTTTGACGGCTTCACGCGCGGGAAGCCCATGGTCTCGAACTGCAACCACGCCATGTTGCCGTTGGTGTCGGTGAGCAGGCACTGGTCCACGCGCAGCCCGATCTCTTCGCCGGCCACGGCCTTGCCCGCGACCAGGTGAGACTCGATCAGCTTCCGCGCGAGGGAGAGGCCCAACGCTACCGCTTCTCCACGGGAACGAAGGGTTTGCGGCCCGGGCCCTTGTAGTCGGCGCGGGGGCGGATCAGCCGGTTGTCGTCGTACTGCTCGAGGAGGTTGGCCGTCCAGCCCGCGATGCGGGATGTCGCGATGACCGGCGTGAAGAGGTCCACGGGAATGCCGATCGAGTAGAAGAGCGGCGCCGAGTAGAAGTCCACGTTGGGGATGAGCTTCTTGGTCGCGCTGACCTTCGTGTGCAGCTTCACCGCGAGGTCGTACCACTGCGCCTGCCCAGTCTCCCGGCAGGCGGCCTCGGCCATGCCCTTCAGGATCGCCGCCCGCGGGTCGCCCGCCGTGTAGACGCGGTGGCCCATGCCCATGAACCGGCGTTTCGCGGCGAATGCCTTGTCCACGAAGCCGTCCACGTTATCGAGCTTGCCGATCTCGAGCAACGTGTTCATGACGGCCTCGCCCGCGCCGCCGTGGAGCGTGCCCTTTAGGGCGCCGACGCCTCCCGCCACGGCGGAATGCATGTCGGACAAGGTCGCCGCGATCACGCGCGTCGTGAAGGTCGAGGCATTCAGCTCGTGCTCGGCATAGAGGACGAGGCTCGCGTCGAAGGCCTTGGTGGTGACGTCGCTCGGCTTCTTGCCCGTCAGCATGTAGAGGAAGTTAGCCGCGAGCGAGAGGTCCTTCGACGGCGGAACGGGCTCCTGTCCGCTCCGGACACGGTGATGGGCGCAGATGGCCGTGGCGAACTGGCTGGTCAGGCGCACGGCTTTGCGAAGGTTCGCGGCATGAGAGTTGTCCGTCGTGTCGGGGTCGTGCATGCCGAGGATCGCGACGGACGCCTGGAGCACTCGCATGGGATCCGTCTGCTTCGGCATGAGCGCGAAGGCCTTGACCAGATCGCCGGGGATGGGCCGCGCGGCCGCCAGCTCGGCCATGAAGCGGTCGAGCTGGCTCTTGTTCGGCAGCTCGCCCATCCAGAGGAGATACGCGACCTCCTCGAAGGTCGTCTTGCGCGCGAGGTCGTCGATGTCGTAACCGCGATAGGCGAGGCGGCCGTTCGCGCCGTCGAGATCGCAGAGCTGTGTCTCGGCCGCGACGACGCCTTCGAGGCCGCGGATCAGCTGGGTGCCTTCAGCCATGGATGGTGTCCTCTCAGGACGGGCGCTTGATGCCGAAGGCCGGCAGGACGGTCTCGACGAAGCCCTGGAGCGCCTCGAAGTCGTAGGGGCCCTTGCGGAACGCGAGATTCACGCGCTGGACGCCCACCGACTGATAGGCCTGGCACATCTCGAGCGCGTCTTTGGGCGTGCCGCGGAAGAAGCCCTTGCGCTCCGGGTTGTCCCCCCAGTGCGATTTGAAGATCGCCTCGCCGCGCAGGACACCCTTGGAGTCGGCTCCCAGGTAGCAGCCGACGTTGACGGTCCGCTTGAGCGTCTTGGGGTCGCGGCCTTCCTTGGCGCACCAGTCGTCGAGGATCGCGTTCTTGGCCTTCCACGTCTGCGGATCGATGTAGGGCGCGTTCCAGCCGTCGGCGTACTTCGCCGCCGTCCGCAGCGTGCGCTTCTCGCCCTGGCCGCCGACCCAGATGGGCAGGCGCTTCTGGATCGGCTTGGGATTGCAGCGCGCGTCGTTGAGCTGGAAGTACTGGCCCTTGAAGTTGGAGACCGGCTCGTCGAAGAGCATGCGAAGGATCTGCACGGCCTCCTCGAGATGGTCCTGGCGGATCCCGATCCGCTCGAAGGGAATGCCGAAGCCCTCGTACTCGTGCTGATGCCAGCCGGCGCCGATGCCGATCTCGCAGCGACCGCCGGAGAGGTGGTCGATGGTGCAGATGGCCTTGGCGAGGACGCCGGGGTTGCGGTAGTTGACGCAGATCACGAGCGAGCCCACGCGCACGTGCTTGGTGTCGAGCGCGATGGCCGTCATCGTGCTGATCGCTTCGAAGCAGGGGCCGTTGCCGTCGCGGTACGGAGACTCCTGGAAGTGATCGGCGGAAGAGAACCAGTCGAAGCCGTTGGCGTCCGCGAAGCGCCAGAGCTTGCGCATATCGGCCATCGGCCCGCCCACGTGTCCCAGGTGCATCCCGAAGGTCATCGCCATTTTCCAGTCTCCGGTAAGAGTTAACGCGTTGTCAGCGTCAAGCCGCCGTCCACCACGAGCGTCTGGCCCGTCACCCAGCGCGCCTCCTCACTGGCGAGAAAGACGGCAGCCCAGCCCACGTCCCAGCCCTCGCCCTCGGTGCCGAGCGGGCTCGCCTTTCGGCGCTTCTCGCGCAGCTCGGGCCCGACGCTCTCGACCATCGGCGTCCAGACCATCCCGGGCGCGATCGCGTTGACGCGGACGCCCTTGGGGCCGAGCTGGGCGGCGCAGGTGCGGACGAAGCCGATGACGCCCGCCTTGGCGGCGGCGTAGGCGGTGCGGCCATGGCCGCGCAGCGCGGCGACGGACGAGACGCAGATGATGGCGCCGCGCCCGCGGTCCACCATGGGCCTGGCCGCCGCCTGGGTCGCGAGAAGCATGGACTTGAGGTCGACGGACATGACCTGGTCCCACTCCTCTTCCGTCACCTCGAAGAGCGTCTTGCGCGACTCGATGCCGACGTTGTTGTGGAGGATGTCCACGGCGCCCCAGCGATCGAGCGCGGCCTTCACCATTCCGTCGCAATCGGCCTTGCGCGTCACGTCGGCGGCGAAGACGGCCGCTTCGCCTCCCTCCTGGGCGATCAGCTTGGCCGTCTCCTCGGCGTTCTCGGGCTTGGCGTCCACGCAGAGGACGCGCGCGCCCTCGCGGGCGAAGAGGATGGCTGCCGCCTTGCCGTTGCCGAGCCCCGGCCCGCGCGACCCCGCGCCGGTGACGATGGCGACTTTATCTTTGAGTCGTCCGCTCACGATTTGCCCGCCGCTCAAGACTTAAAAGACCCGTCAATGCGGACGTCCACGAGATACGGGCCGCCCGAGGCGAGCCCGCGGTGGATGGCCGGCCCGACGTCGGCAGACTTCTCCACGAGCTCACCCGCCACGCCCATCGACTTGGCGAGGCCCACGTAGTCGAGGCGCGGGTTGACCAGGTCCATGGCGACGTACTTGTCGTCCTCGGCCGAGAAGCCCTTGAGCGCGAGCGTCCGCTGCTTGAGGATGCGGTACGAGGCGTTGTTGAAGATTACGTAGACCACGGGGATCGAGTCGTGCGCCGCGGTCCAGAGCGACTGGATGGTGTACATGGCGCTACCATCGCCGACCAGCGCCACGACGGGGCGCCCGGGCTGGGCGAGCTTGATGCCGAGCGCCGCCGGCAGCCCCCAGCCGATGCCGCCACCGCGGAGGCCGTAGAAGCCCTTTGGGTCCCGCGATTTGAGCAGGTCGCGCAAACCGCCTCCCGAAGAGATGCTCTCGTCCACGACGACGGCGTCGTCGGGCACCGCGTCGGCGACCGCCGCCACGAGGGACAGCGGCGTGATGGGCGTGCGCCCGGCTTCGGCCTGGGCGCGCGCGCGCAGATCGGCGATCTTGGCCTCGCGCGCCTTGTTCAGCTCGATCGCGCGGGACTTGGCGGCCTTGACCGCGTCGGGCGAGAGGCGCCGGCGCAGCGCCTCCGCCAGATCCGGCAGCGTCGCCTTGGGATCGCCCTGAATCGCGACCTTTGCCGGGTAGTTTTTGCCGATCTCCCACGGGTCCAGGTCCAGGTGGATGAGCGGCAGTCCTTCAGGCATGGGCTCGACATCCGACGGCAGCGAGAGGGTGAACATGTCGCCGCCCACGGAGAAGAGCAGGTCGTGCTTCATGAGGAGCGCCCGGATCGGCGGGCCCAGGCGCGGGAAGGCGCCCGCGTAGAGCGGGTGCGTGAACGGGAAGGAGCAGGTCGAGGGCACGCACTCGGCGTAGACGGGCGCGCCGAGCAGCTCGGCGACTTCCGCCATCTCGGCGAGCGCGTCGCCGTGAGCAACCGCGTCGCCCGAGATCAGGATGGGGCGCTGGGCCTTGACGAGGAGGTCCGCCGCCGCCTCGATCGCCGCCTTGTCGCCGCGGATGCGCGGGGCGATGCGCGTCGTCTCGAGAAGGTCGACCTGGCGCTCGGCGTTCAGCACGTCCACGGGCAGCGCCAGGAAGACGGGGCCCGTGGGATGCGCCTTGGCGGTCTTGGCCGCCCGGCGCACGGCGCGCGGCAGGTCCTCGAGCCGCGTGATCTCGTAGGACCACTTGACGAAGGGGCGCGCGACCGGCGGCAGGTCCGACCACAAAATGGGCTCCGTCAGGTTCATCGCCTGGTCGTGCTGCCCGGCGGTGAGCAGGAGCGGCGAGCCCGCCTTCATGGCGTCGTAGAGCATGCCCATCGCGTTGCCGAGCCCCGGGGAGGTATGGACGTTGACGGCGGCGAGCTTGCCGCTGGCCTGGGCGTAGCCGTCGGCCATGGCGATGGCGACCGACTCCTGCAGCGCCAGGATGTAGCGGATGCTGGGCTCGCGCGCGAGGCCGTCCATCAGCGGCAGCTCGGTCGTGCCGGGGTTGCCGAACATGATCTCGACGCCTTCCTGCTTGAGGATCTCGAGGAAGGCCTGCTTGCCTGACGTGAAGGGCATCGGAGACTCCTCCCAAGGGTGACGGTCTCGCCCACGCGCTGCGCGCCGTAGAACGCGCCGGAAGGGGCATTCTACGCCCGCTTCCTTGACTGCGCCAGAGGCGGCCTGTACGCTCGGCGGCGATGGCACCGCCCTCCGTGTTTCTCGACGCGTGCCGGCGCCGGCCGACCGCGTTCACGCCGGTGTGGCTCATGCGCCAGGCGGGGCGCTATATGCCGGAGTACCGCGCCATGCGCGAGCGGCACGGCTTCCTCGAGCTGTGCAAGAA
>DASYVT010000231.1 GCA_035936835.1 Candidatus Methylomirabilota bacterium
CCGGCGAGACCGGCGAAAAAACCCGCGACGACGAAGGCGGTCCACTGGAGCGCGCGGATGTTGATCCCGACGGCCTCCGCTCGCCTGGCGTGGTCCCGGACGGCCCGGAGCGCCAAGCCAAAGGGCGAGGCTGCGACGATCCTCAGCAGCACGACGCCCGCGCCCGCGAAGACGAGCGCCCAGTAGTAGTAACGCGTCGGGGACTTGAGCCACGGCGGCGGCCAGACGGACAGGACGCCGTTGTCGCCGCCCGTCACTTCGTCCCACTGGTGGGCGACGGCGAAGACGATCTGGGCGAAGGCGAGCGTCAGCATGGCGAAGTAGATGCTCGTGAGCCTCACGCTGAAGTACCCGAAGACGGCGGCGGCGACCGCCGCGACTACGGGCGCGGCGAGAAAGGCGAGCGGCATCGGCCAGCCCGCCCACCTGAGCAGCAGCGCCGCACCGTAGGCGCCGAGGCCGAAGTAGGCGGCGTGCCCGAAGGACACCATGCCGCCCTGGCCCATCAGAAGGTGCAGGCTCGCCGCGAAGAGAGCGAAGACGAAGATCTCGACCGCCATCCACACCCAGAAGGTCGGCAGGAGCAGCGGCAGCGCCAGCAGGACCAGGCCGGCCGCGGCGAGCCAGGCCGGATGCCACGGAGCGCCGCGCTCCCCGGTGACGGCGCCGCCCGCCGCGCGAAGCTGGATCTCCGGCCGGCCGAGGAGCCCCCACGGCCGGACGATGAGCACCACGGCCATCACGACGAACATGAGGACGATGGAGGCCTTGGGCAGAACCAGGACGCCGTAGGCGTTGAGCACGCCGATCAGGAGGGACGCGAGGAGAGCGCCCCACACCGAGCCCATGCCGCCGATCACGACGACCACAAAGGCCTCGACGATGACGGTGGTGTCCATCACCGTCGTGAGCGCGAGGCGGGGCACCTGGAGCGCGCCCCCAAGCCCCGCGAGGAACGAGCCCAGGACGAAGACTCCCGTGAAAAGTCGCCTCTGGTCCACGCCGAGGGCCGCGACCATCTCCCGGTCCTGCGTCGCCGCGCGAATCAGGATGCCCCAGCGCGTCCGGTGGAAGACGAGCCAGAGCCCGAGCGCCACGAGGGGACCAAAGATGATCACCGCGAGGTCGTAGCTCGGAAAGAGCTGGCCGGCGATGGGCACCGAGCCCGCGAGTCCCGGCGCAACGGGGCCCGTCTTGTTGTCCGCGCCCCAGAAGAACCGCACGGCGTCGGCGACGACCAGGACCAGCGCGAAGGTCAGGAGGAGCTGGTAGAGCTCGGGCGCGCGGTAGACGCGGCGGAGCAGGAGCACCTCGACGAGCCCGCCGAGCGCGGCGACCAGGAGCGCCGCGAGGAACGCGGCCGCGTAGAAGGCGGCAGGACCCAGGGGCAGCGCCGCGGAGAGCGAGTACGTGAAGTAGGCCGCCAGCATGTAGAAGGAGCCGTGGGCGAAGTTGACGATGCGCGTGACACCGAAGATGAGCGACAGCCCAGACGCGATGAGGAAGAGGAACATCGCGTTGGCGAGCCCGCTCAGCAGCTGGACGAGGAGGAGGGACATGCGAGACGGGTGCCTCCGCCTCACCCGAGGCGGAGGCACCTGCCGAGTCTAGTTGCCCGGGCGGAGCTTCTTCACTTCGTCGTCGGAGGGCAGCACCTTCTCGCCGGGGATGTACTCGTAGTTGACCATGATCCCGACGCCCCGCACGGGATCGATCTTGGTCGTGCCCACCCACGCGCCCATCGTGGATTGGCCGTCCACCGCGCGGAAGGTGATGGGCCCGATCGGCGTCTCGACCTTGAGCCCCTTGAAGGCGGCGACGAGCTTGGCCGTGTCGGTGCTCCCGGCCTTCCTGATGGCCTCGGCGATGGACTGGTAGGTGACGTAGCCGATCAGCGAGCCGAGCACCGGCGGTTTGTCACCGCGCTTCGTATAGCGGGCGACCCACTCCTGGTGGCCTCCGCTCTTGATGTCGTACCACGGATAGCCCGTCACGAGCATGCCCTCCGGCGCCTCGAGCTTGAGCGGGTCGATATACTCGGGCTCGCCGAGCAGGATGCCTACCACGAACATCTTTTGGAAGAGCCCTCGCTTCTGCGCCTCGCGAACGAACGCGAGCCAGTCGCTTCCGAACAGCGACACGTAGAGCGCGTCCGGATTTTGGCTCATGATCGCCGTGACGAGCGGGCCGGGCTCGATCTTGCCGAGCGTCGGCCAGTGCTCACCGACCACCTGCATCTCTGGCTTCTGCTCCTTTATGCGGTCGCGGAAGGTCTCCCACGCGCGCTTGCCGTACTCGTAGTTGGGGCCGATCGTCGCCCACTTGACGTACTTCATCTTGCCGGCCTTGTCGGCGAGCATCCGCCCCTGCTCGTAGGTGTTCGGGCGCAGCCGGACAGCGTAGTCGTGCCCCTTCGACCACGTGATCGCCTCGGTCAAGGCCTCTGCCACGACGAACATAGTCTTGTTCTGCTTGGCCCAGTCCGAGACGGCCAGGCCGACGTTCGAGAGGAAACCGCCCGCGATCAGCGCGACCTTCTCGGATTCGACCAGCTCCTGGGCGTGCTTCACGGCCTCGGCCGGCTGCCCCTTGTCGTCGCGGAAGACCACCTCGAGCTTGCGCCCGAGCACGCCGCCCTTGGCGTTGACCTCCTCGACGGCCATCTCCACGCCGGCGCGGTACGGCCCGGTGAATGGCGCACCGATGCCGCTGTATGAGTTGATGTCACCGAGCTTGATGGGAGTCTGCGCTGCCGCCGGCCCGGCCGAGAGCAGAGGAGCCAGGCAGGCCGCCAGGATGAACAGGAGTCGTCGTGATCGCATCGGGATCCTCCTCAGGGGGTTCGCGTTACCCTTCTACTCGTCCAGGAGCGCGATCACGCGGGCCGGCGCAGACTCCGTCCGCCACTTGGCCGGCAGGGCGATCACCTTCACCTTGGACGGGATCTGGTCCAGGTTGACGAGGTTCTCGATCTGGAACGTGATCTTCGGCAAGATCGTCCGGTGCACCCGCATCCCGCTCGTCAGGATCTCGCCGGCCGTCGCGTAGTCGGCGCCCTTCTCCTCCTGCGCGAAGTCATAGCCCAGCACAGACGGGCGGCGCGCCACGAGCCACTCGGCCGCGGCATTGGTGAGACAGGGCGAGTCATCCCACCACTTAGGATCCATGGTGTTGTGGCCCTTGGGCCAGTCCGTTCGCAGGAAGAGCATGCCTCCCGGCTGGATCGTGATGCCCTGGGCCTTGAGGGCGGCCTCGGCTCTGTCCATGTCTTCGGGCGTGATCCTTGCGTTCGGAGTGCCCTTGAACGTGAGGTCGAGCACGACGGCCTCACCCATCATCGACTCGAGCGGCAGCTTCTCGATATTGGGCATGTCGCGGAAGAAGTGGTGCGGTGAATCGATATGCGTACCCGCGTGCACGGTCATCTCGACCATGTTCGAGACGAAGCCCTTTTCCTCCCACTTCACGATGGGCTTGAGCTTGAAGTAGTACTCGTCCTTCGCGAAGGGCGCGGAGTCGCACTCCTCCACGGTCATGCTCAGGTCCACGATGCGCATGGCGTCAGATCCTCCTAGTGTCGGCAGTGCCTGACAGTAGACGCGACCGCCGCGCTGTGTCAACGAGTTCCCGCCCGCGTGTCCGCGCGGCGGGGTAGTCTCGCCAGAAGCCGCTTGACAGGAGGCGGCGCCCTGTCCCACAGTGGGCGCCACTTCCGACCGGAAGTGCCCGTCACTCAGCATATTAAAGGAGGGGTGGCCATGGACGCCTACACGCCTTCGAAGCCGTCTCTGAGCCGACGTGACCTGCTGAAGTGGGGCGGCGCCGGCTTGGCCGCTGCCGCCGCAGCGCCCGTCGTTTGGTCTCCGGCGCACGCACAGTCGCCAAAGCGCGGCGGGACGCTATCGCTCCGCCTCTGGGACCCGCCGCACTTCGACCCGCACCTGACCATCTCCTACAAGACCCACATCGTCTACACCTTCAGCCACAGCCGGCTGCTCAAGCCCAAAGCGGGTCCCGGCGTCGTGCCAGGCACCTTCCCGCTCGAAGGCGATCTGGCCGAGTCCTGGACCCAGCCGAATGAGACCACCTACGTCTTCAAGCTGCGCAAAGGTGTCCGCTGGCACAACAAGCCGCCGGTCAACGGGCGCGAGCTGACGGCGGAGGACATCGTCTACAGCGTGGAGCGCTTCCGGACGGTCAAGGGCAATGCCAACGCCTATATGCTGGCGTCCCTGGACAAGGTGGAAGCGCCCGACAAGTACACGGTCAAGTTCACGCTGAAGGAGCCCTATGTCTGGTTCCTCGACATGGTGGCCAACCCGATGGCGGTCGCTATCGTCCCGAAAGAATGCGTGGAGAAGTTCGGGGACCTCAAGAAGCCGAAAAGCGTCGTGGGCACCGGGCCCTGGATGCTCGACAGCTACCGGCCGAACGTCGGGTACACGCTGGTGCGAAACCCCAACTACTTCGTCCCCGGCCTGCCGTACATCGACCGGGTCGAGGCGACGGTGGACGAGGACAATGCTTCCCGCATGGCGGCGTTCATCGTGGGCAAGTACGACCTCGGCTGGGAGTTCCCGGGGCAGATCAATCGGACCGACTGGGTCCAGATCAAGGACACGCTCAAGCAGAAGCGCCCGCGGCTCCAAACCGCCGAGTTCACCGGCAACGTGATGTCGCACATCTCGATGCGTACCGACCAGAAACCGTTCAGCGACCCCCGCGTCCGCCAGGCGATGTCTCTCGCCATCGACCGCCAGGGGATTCTCGACGCCACCGCCGAGGGCGTGGGCGTGTTCAATTCACCGGTGCCGGCGGCGCTCACGGAATGGTCGCTGCCGGTTGCCCAGCTCGGGGAGGGCGCCAAGTACTACAAGTACGATCCCAAGGAGGCCAAGCGGCTGCTGGGTGAAGCCGGTTACCCCAACGGCTTCCCGGCCTCGATCTGCTTCACGACGTACGGCTCCACCGTGCTGGTGGACTCGGCGCAGCTCATCCTGAAGTACCTCAAGGACGTGGGGATCGACTCCAAGCTCGATCAGAAAGAGTACGGCGCCTACATCTCGTCCTGCTTCTACGGGAAGTTCGACTCCCTGACCTACGGGCCCCAGACGCCCTTCCTCGAGCCTGACAACTTCCTCTTCGGTCAGTACTACCCGGGGGAGACGAAGAACCAGAGTCATATCAACGACCCCGTGGTGGCCGATATGCTGATCCGCCAGCGGCGCACCGTGGATGTCGCCAAGCGCCGCGAGGTCATCCACGACATCCAACGCTATCTGGCCAAGCAGCAGTACTACGTGCAGATCGCGTCGGGCGTCTACGTCGCGGTCTGGGACGGCGCACTCAAGAACTACGGCCCGAACCTCGGCTACGACTACGGTGGGCGCCTCATGGCGGCATGGCTCGACCGCTGATCTCGTGCTGAGGCGCTACCTCTTCAAGCGTCTCCTCGTCGCGATCCCGTCGCTGGTGATCGCCTCGCTCATCGTCTTCACCCTGCCGCGTCTCCTCCCGGGCGACGCGGTCCAGCTCATGATGGAGGAGAAGGCCTACGGCAAGGACGTGGACGACCTCCGGCACAAGCTGGGGCTCGACCGCCCGATCTACATCCAGTACTTCACGTGGGTCGGCGACGTCGTCCGCGGCAATCTGGGCGAGTCACTCTGGACCAAGCGGACCGTGGCAGAGGAGCTGGCCATGCGGCTCCCCATCACGCTGCTCCTCGGCGGCCTGGCCATCTTCTTCGCCATCATCATCGCCATCCCCATCGGCGTGCTGTCCGCGGTGCGGGCGGACACCATGCGGGACTACGTCGCGCGGAGCGCGGCCATCATTGGCTTATCGGTCCCGAGCTTCTGGATCGCCACGCTCGTCATTGTCCTGCCGGCCATCTGGTGGGGGTGGACGCCGCATCTCGGCTTCACCGAGTTCAGCAAATCGCCCACGGCCCACGTGCTCCAGTTCCTCTTGCCGGCGTTCATCCTGGGGGTGGCCTCGGCGGCGGGGATCATGCGGCTCACGCGGGCCATGCTGCTCGAGGTGCTGCGCCAGGACTACGTCCGCACGGCGTGGGCCAAGGGGCTGCGCGAGGGCGTGGTCGTGCTCAAGCACAGCCTCAAGAACGCCCTGATCCCGGTCGTGACGATCCTCGGCATCCAGCTCGCGCAGATCTTCAGCGGCACCGTCATCATCGAGTCCATCTTCCAGCTGCCGGGCATGGGGCGCTTCCTCTTCGACGCCATCAACCAGCGGGACTACCCGGTCATCCAGGGCATCAACCTGCTCGTCGTGTCCATCATCGTGCTGATGAACCTCGCCGTGGATCTTCTCTACGCGGTGCTGGACCCGAGGATCCGCTACTCGTAATGGCCAGGTACATCGACGCCGTCGCAACGGTCGAGCCCGCGCGCGAAATCTGGGCGCTCCCCCGGCGGGCCCGGGCGCTGCTGCTCTTCTGCCGGCGCAAGCCCCTGGGCGCCCTTGGCGGCTTCCTCGTGCTGGTCATGCTCGTCATGGCCGTGGGCGCGCCGCTCATCGCCCACTACGCGTACGACGAGAGCATCCCGGGGTCGAGGATGAAAGCGCCCGGCGCCCAGTTCTGGATGGGCACGGACAATCTCTCCCGCGACATGTGGAGCAGGGTCGTCTACGGCGCACGCGTCTCGGTCACCGTGGGCTTCATCACGATCGCGCTTGCTACCCTGGTCGCAACGGCCGTGGGAGTCTCGAGCGCCTACATCGGCGGCATCTACGACATAGCCGTGCAGCGCGTGGTGGACGCCTGGATGTCCTTCCCCTATCTCGTGATCATCCTCTCGCTGATGGCCGTGCTCGGGCCCGGACTCATGAACCTGATCCTGTCCCTGTCCGTCCTGGTCGCGGCAACCAGCGCGCGCGTGATACGCGGCGCGGCGCTCAGCGTCATGGAGAACCCGTACATCGAGTCCGCGCGGGCCATGGGCACCGGGCATCTCCGCATCGTGCTTCGCCACGTGGTGCCCAACGTCATGGCCACGGTCATCATCGTCGCGACCATCGGGCTCGGCGGCGTCATCCTGGCCGAGTCTTCCCTCTCCTTCCTCGGCCTTGGTGTCCCGCCGCCGCAGCCTTCCTGGGGCGCCATGCTGGCCGGCTCGGGCCGCTCCTACATGCAGCGCGCGCCCTGGATGGCCATCTTCCCCGGCCTGGCGATCTCGCTGGCGGTCTTCGGCTTCAACATGCTCGGCGACGCGCTCCGCGACGTCCTCGACCCAAGATTACGCGGCACTGGCACCGGCCCGGCTCGGTAGTAGGCGGTCGAGAAGGGTCCAGATGCGAGGCGGCGCCCGAAGGTCGCGGGCGAGGCGTACCCCTGGTACGTTGAGCCCGCGACCGAGGGCGCCAACGAAGCAGATGGGCCCTTATCGGCTGCCGTCTTTCTGGTAGCCTATGGCGGTGAATATCCTCGGTGTTATTCCGGCGCGGCTGCATTCGACCCGCCTGCCGCGCAAGGTCCTCCGCGAGATCGCGGGCGTGCCCATGGTGGTCTACGTCTTCAGGCGCGCCCAGGGCTGCCGGCTCCTCTCCGACCTCCTCGTCGCAACCGACAGCGAAGAGGTCGTCGAGGCCTGCCACGCTCATCACGTGCCCGCCGTGATGACCTCGGCCTCGCACCACTCCGGAACGGACCGGCTCTGGGAGGTCTCGCGCGCGCGAGTGGCCGACGTTTACGTCAACGTCCAGGGCGACGAGCCGCTGGTCACCACGGGGCACATCGAGACGCTGGTCCGGCCCTTTCTCAACGAGCCCGAGGTCCAGGTCACCACGCTCAAGATCCGCGCGACCCCCGACGAAGTCGCCAGCCGCACGGCCAACAAGGTGGTGACGGACCGCCACGGTAATGCGCTGTACTTCTCGCGGCTGCCGATCCCCTTCGATCGCGACAATGTCGGCGGCATCATGTACTGGAAGCACATCGGCATGTACGCCTATCGGCGCTCGGTCCTGGAGATGTACCATTCGCTGCCGCCATCAGCCCTGGAGAGGGCGGAACAGCTCGAGCAGCTCCGCCTCCTGGAGCACGGCATCCCGATCCGCGTTCTCGAGACCCGCGAGGCGACCATCGGCGTGGACACCGAGGAGGATCTCAAAGCGGTCGCCGCGCTCGTCGCATCCCGCCCGTTGTGAAACACGCGTGGCGTGAAACACGCCTGGCGTGACTAATCGCTGGGCCATCCTCGCGTTGATCATGGCCGCCCAAACCATGGCCAACGTCGCCCCGCTCGGCATCCCATCCATCGCGCCCTTGATCCGCGAGGACCTGGGACTCAGCCTGGCGCAGGCGGGCTCCTTTCTCTCCGCCTACTACGTCGGAGCCTCACTCATGTCCCTGCCCGCCGGCTGGATGGCCGACCGGTGGGGCGTCATGATGACCATGGTGCTGGGGCAGGCCGTCATCGCCGCCGGCCTCTACGCCGTCGCGGGCACGGGCTCCTTCTCCCTGCTCATGATCGTCATGATCTGCGCCGGCGTGGGCTACGGCATGCTCAACCCGACGACGGCCAAGGCGGTCATGGCATGGTTCCCCCGCCGCCAGCGCGCCACCGTCGTCGGCCTCAAGCAGGTCGGCCTGCCGCTGGGCGGCGCGATCGGCGCCTCGATCATGCCGCCGCTCGCCCTCTGGCTCGGTTGGCGACCGGCGGTCGCGCTACCGGCCTCGCTGATCGCGGTCCTGGGCGCGCTGACGTGGCTCCTCTACCGCGACCCGCCCGCCGCCGCCGACGCCGGAGGGACGCCGGCGGGAGTCGCGAGCCTCCGGAGCGTCCTCGGCAACCGCGACCTCTGGCTCGTCTCGGGCGCCACGCTGATCTTCGCGGGCATGCAGACGGTCTGGATGTCCTTCCTCGTCCTCTACCTGACGGAGGTGCTGCGCATCTCGCTGGTCCACGCGGGACGCTATCTCGTGATGGCCCAGGCGACCGGCATTGCCGGCCGCGTGATCTTCGGCATGCTCTCCGACCGGCTCTTCGGCGGGCGCCGGCGCATCGTGCTCGTCATCGCCGGCGTTGGCTCGACGGCCTGCTCGCTCGTGATGGCGGGAACAGGGCCCGGCACGAGCGCGTGGGTGCTGGCGCCGCTCGCGCTCGCCTTCGGCTTCTTCGGCATCGGCTGGAACGGCGTCCAGCACACGCTCATGGCAGAGCTGGTCGGCCCGCGCAGCGCGGGCACGGCCATCGGGCTCGGGCTCGCCATCTCGTCCTTCGGCGTCACCATCTGCCCGCCGATTTTCGGCCTGGCCGCGGAGCGCCTGGGCGGCTTCGGCGTGCCCTGGGCGGGGCTCGGCCTCGTCATGGCCGCAACCTTGTGCCTCCTGATCCCGGTGCGGGAAGGAAGGATGGAGACCCCGTGAGCGATCGCTCGTCCTACGGCTGGGTCGTGCTTGGCGCCGCCTTCGTCATCATCACCATGGCCGTCGGCACGCTCTTCTCGCTGGCCGTCTTCCTCAAGCCGCTCGAGGACTCCGTCGGCTGGGCGCGCTCGAGCGTCAGCGCCATCGCGCTCCTCAACTGGATCGCCATGGGCCTGGGCTCCTTCCTCGCGGGGTATCTCTCCGACCGTTTCGGCGCGCGCCCGGTGGTGGTCGGCGGCGGCGTGCTGCTCGGAGCGGGCCTGATCCTCTCCGGACGGACGGAGGCGCTCTGGCAGTTCTACGTCACCTTCGGCGTCCTGGTCGGCTTCGGCGTGAGCTGCTTCTACGTGCCGCTTACCGTGACGGTCATCCGCTGGTTCGATCACCGGCGCGGGTTGGCAGCGTCTATCGTCTCCTCGGGCAACGGCCTCGGCACGTTGGCCCTCGCCCCGCTCACCCGTTGGCTCATCAACAACTATGACTGGCGCACGGCCTTCCTGATTCTGGGCGAGCTCGCGCTGGTCGTCGTCCTCCCCGCAGCGCTCCTGCTGAGGCGGGCGCCCGCTGCCGCGCTCCCGGCGTCGCAGCCGGCGCCGGAGCCGGGGCTGACGGCCCGACGACTCTGGACCTTCTGGCCTTTCTGGGCCATCGCGCTGACCCACTTCGCCTGCTGCGCGGCTCATTCGGGACCGATCTTCCACATGGTTTCCCACGCCATAGACCAGGGCGTGCCGGCCCTGGCCGCGGCGGGGGCGCTGGGGATCTCGGGGCTGACCTCGATCATCGGGCGCGTGGGCACCGGCATGGTCGCCGACCGCGTCGGCGCCAAGCCCACCCTGATCGTCGGCCTGATCCTCCAAGCCATGACCATCTTCCTGTACGTCTTCGCCGGCAACGCGGGCACGCTCTACGCGCTGGCCATGGTCTTCGGGGTCGCCTATGGCAGCGTCATGCCGCTCTACGCCGTCGTCACTCGCGAGTACTTCGGCGACCGGGCCATGGGCACGGCCTATGGCGGCGTCTTCTTCATCTCCTGCATCGGCATGGGAGTAGGCTCCTACGCAGGAGGCATCATCCACGATGTGCTGGGATCCTACCTCTGGCTCTTCCTCGGCTCCGGTGCCATTGCCACCATGGCCATCGTGCTGGCCTTGACGCTCCGGCCGCCCAGGACCGCCCTGCGCCCGGCGTGACGCACAGCGGCGCTTTTCCCCGTTGACACGCGAGGCTGTTTCTTGCTAAGAATGCGCCACGATTTCGCGTGATTGCTCACCACTTCAGGAACCTGTGACTGCCTTCGCGAGCGTTGATCCTCACGGCCGGGGCTGGCCCCGCCGCACGGAGCCTGCTCACCCGAACCTGGAAGGGAACGGCTGCACACCACAGACGGTTCACCAAGAGTAAGGAGACCGAGTCAATGACGACAGAGAAGCGCGAGGACGGAGCGTCGAACAGCCCGCAGGTGGACCGCCGGACCTTCATCAAAACCACGGGCGTGGCCGCGGGTGTGGCGGGCGGCCTCGAGGGCATCCTGGCCGCGCGCCGCGCGCCGGCCTTCGCCCAGGGCACGAAGCTGCACTGGGTGCGCTGGGTGGACTTCATCCCGGAGTCGGACGTGGAGCTGAAGCGCCAGATGCCCGAGGCATCCAAGGCGCTGGGCGCCGAGTGCGTGCTCGAGACCATCAATGCCAACGACCTCCAGGCCCGCATCACCGCGGCCATCCAGTCGGGCGCCGGCGCCGACATCTTCAACTTCCAGTACAACTGGCCCCACCTGTACCAGAACGCCGTCGCGGACGTGTCCGATGTCGCCGGCGAGCTGGGCAAGGCCGAGGGCGGCTTCTACGAAATCTTCCCGCCCTCCTGCCAGGTCAACGGCAAGTGGCTGGCCCTGCCTCACTCGATCGTCGGGAACGCCGTCGCCTACCGGAAGTCCTGGCTGAAGGAGGCCGGAGCGAGCGAGTACCCCAAGACCTGGGACGCGGCGCTCAAGCTCTTCCCGGAGCTGAAGAAGAAGGGCAAGCCATACGGCCAGACGCTCGGCCACACATTCGGCGACGCGCCGACCTTTACGTACACGATGCTCTGGGCCTTCGGCGGCGCCGAGACGGACAAGACAGGAAAGAAGGTCGTGCTCAACAGCAAGGGAGCGGTCGACTCGGTCAAGTTCATGCAGTCGTTCTGGAAGGACTCCTGCGATGAGGGCGGGCTTGCCTGGGACGACACGAACAACAACCGCGCCTTCCACGCGGGCGAGATCTCTGCCACGCTCAACGGCGCCAGCATCTACATCGTGGCCAAGCGGCAGAAGGAGAAGATCAAGGACGAGAAGGGCGAGCCGATGTATCTCGACATCGGGCACGCGCCGCTGCCGGCCGGCCCGTCGGGCGCCTACCTCCTCTTCCTCAACCAGTCGAACGCGCTCATGAAGTACTCGAAGAACCCGAAGCTCGCGAAGGACTTCCTCCGCTGGATCCACAAGTCGGACAACTACGGCAAATGGTTCACGACGCAGGAGGGCTACAGCGTCGGCGGCACCAAGGTCTGGGAGAACAACCCCATGTGGGCCAAGCTCGACGAGCCGCTCAAGATGTTCCGGACCGCGGCGCGCAACACGCGCCTCTTCGGCTACGCCGGCCCGTCCACGGCCAAGGCGACCGAGGCCTTCACGAAGTACATCGTGACGGACATGTACGCCAAGGCCGTCCAGGGCATGAAGGCCGAGGACGCCGTGAAGTGGGCCGAAGGCGAGCTCAAGAAGGTCTACGAGGCCTAGTCACCGATCCGACATGACGGAGGGGTCTATGACGACTCCAATAGCTGACACCGCGACCACGGGACGGACAACCGTAGACCGCAGGACGTTTCTCACGACCGCCGCCGCCGCGGGTCTGACCGCGGCGGCAGGCATCGAGGGAATCCTGGCCGCCGGCCGGGCGCCGGCCTTCGCCCAGGGCACCAAGCTTCACATCGTCCGGTGGGTGGACTTCATCCCCGAGGCCGACCTCGAGCTGAAGCGCCAGGCGCCCGAGGCCTCCAAGGCTCTCGGCGCCGAGGTCACCTTCGAGTTCATCAACGCCAACGATCTCCAGGCACGGATCACCGCCGCCATCCAGTCCGGCAGCGGCGCCGACATCATCCAGATGCTCTGGAACTGGCCGCAGCTCTACGCCAATGGCCTGGTGGACGTGTCCGACGTCGCCGAGCCCATCGGCAAAGCCCAGGGCGGCTACTACGACGTGTTCAACAATACCGCGAGGGTCGGCGGGCGGTGGCTGGCGGTCCCGCACGGCACCGGCGGGAATGCCATCGCCTACCGTCGGTCGTGGCACGCGGAGATCGGGGTCAAGGAGTTCCCGAATACCTGGGACGAGTGGCGCGAGGTGGGCAAAAAGCTCAAGGCCAAGGGCAAGCCGGTGGGCCAGGCGCTCGGCCACAGCTTCGGCGACCCGCCGACCTTCGCGTATCCGCTCCTCTGGGACTTCGGCGGCGCCGAGGTTGACACGACCGGAAAGAAGGTCGTGATCAACAGCAAGGGCGCCATCGAATCGGTGAAGTTCATGCAGGCCTTCTGGAAGGACGCCTGCGACGAGGGCGGGCTTGCCTGGGACGATACCAACAACAACCGCGCCTTCCACTCCGGCGACATCTCGGCGACACTCAATGGCGCCTCCATCTACATCGTGGCCAAGCGACAGAAGGACAAGCTCAAGGACGAGAAGGGCGAGCCCCTCTTCCAGGACATCGAGCACGCGGCCCTGCTCCCGAAGGGACCGGCCGGGCAGTTCGCCCTCTACGGCGCCTTTCAGCACTCCGTCATGAAGTACTCGAAGAACCAGAAGCTCGCCAAGGATCTCCTCAGGTGGATGCACCAGAAGGAAAACTACGGGAAGTGGTTCGAGGTCAACGAGGGGTATACCGTCGGCGCCACCAAGGTCTGGGAGGAGGACCCGATGTGGAGCCGGATCGACAAGCCCCTGCAGATCTTCCGGCAGGCGGCGCGCCAGACGCGGATGTTGGGCTATCCAGGCCCGGCATCGGCCAAGGCCACGGAGTCCTACACGAAGTACATCATCGTGGACATGTACGCCAAGGCCGTCCAGGGCATGAAGGCCGAGGACGCCGTGAAGTGGGCCGAAGGCGAGCTCAAGAAGATCTACGAGGCCTGATAGCTATCTCTACACTACGGAGGGTCCATGACGACTCCAACAGCTGACAACGCAGCCACAGGACGGACGACCGTAGACCGCCGGACATTTATCAAGACGGCGGGCCTCACGGCGTCCGCCGCCGCGGGACTGACCGCGGCGGCGGGCATCGAGGGCATCCTGGCCGCGCGCCGCGCGCCGGCCTTCGCCCAGGGCACGCGGCTCAACATCCTCCGCTGGGTGGACTTCATCCCGGCCTGCGACGTGGAGCTGAAGCGCCAGGCGCCCGAGGCCTCCAAGGCGCTCGGCGCCGAGGTGGTTTTCGAGTTCATCAACGGCAACGACCTCCAGCCGCGGATCACGGCCGCCATGCAGTCGGGGGCGGGACCGGACATCATCATGATGCTGCACAACTGGCCGCACCTCTACCAGAACGGCCTCGTGGACGTGACCGATCTGGGTGATTGGCAGGGCAAGGAGCAGGGCGGCTACTACGCCCAGTCCGAGGCGGCTGCCAAGGACGGCAAGCGCTGGCTCGCCCTGCCCCACGGCATCGTGGGGCTGCAGTTCGCCTACCGGAAGTCGTGGTTCGACGAGGTGGGCCAGACCTCGTGGCCGAAGACCCTCGACGAGCTGCGCCAGGTCGGGATGAAGCTCAAGAAGAAGGGCCATCCTCTCGGCCAGACGCTCGGCCACACCTTCGGCGACGCTCCGGCCTGGTCCTACCCGCTCACCTGGGGTTTCGGCGGCGCGGAAGTGGACAGAACCGGCAAGAAAGTCGTGCTGAACAGCAAGGAGACCGTCGAGGCGGTCAAGTTCATGCAGGCCTACTGGAAGGACGCCTGCGACGAAGGCGGCTTCGCCTGGGACGACACGAGCAACAATCGCGCGTTCCTCTCGGGCGAAATCGCGGCGACTCTCAACGGCGCGAGCATCTACATCGCGGCCAAGCGGGGCCAGGACAAGATCAAGGACGAGAAGGGCGAGGCCATGGTCAAGGACATCCAGCACGGGCCCATCCCGAACGGGCCGGCCGGGACGTGGGCGTACCACGTCGCCTTCTCGCACGCCGTCATGAAGTACGGGAAGAACCCCAACCTTGCCAAGGACTTGCTCAAGTGGATGCATGGTAAGGACCAGTTCGGCAAGTGGTTCCTCGTCGCCGACGGCTTCTCGGTCGGCTCGACGAAGTACTGGGAACAGAGTCCGATGTGGAATACCATCGACGCGCCGATGAAGATCTATCGCCAGGCCGCCGCCGCCTCGCGGATGATCGGCTACGCCGGGCCGCCGTCGGCCAAGGCGACGGAGGTCTACTCGAAGTACATCCTGACCGACATGTACGCCAAGGCCTGCCAGGGCACCAAGGCCGAGGACGCCGTAGCGTGGGCGTCCGGCGAGCTGGGAAAGATCTACGGATAACGAAGTGAAGAAGCCCATCGCCGGCGGATCGGGCAGCGCGGCCGGAATCGCGGCCGCGCTGCCCCACGCCGAGGCGTCGCGCCCCGGGCGGATGACCCGGTGGCTCGAGAGCGAGCGCCTCCTGGCGACACTCCTGCTGGCGCCGGCGGTGCTCCTGCTCGGCCTCTTCATCGCCTACCCGTTCGTGATGGGCGTGTGGCTGTCAATGTCAAACGTCAGCGTGGGCAATCCGGGCGAGTTCGTCTGGTTCCGCAACTTCATCAAGGCCTGGAACGATTCGATCTTCCGGACCGCATTCGGGAACACGGTCTTCTACACGTTCTGGGCGACCATCTTCAAGCTGGCGCTCGGGATGTGGCTGGCGCTCCTCCTCAACCGGCACTTCCGGGGCAAGCGGATCGTGCGGGCCGGCATGCTCCTGCCCTTCATCGTGCCGACCGTGCTCAGCACCTTCGCGTGGCGCTGGATGTTCGACCCGACGTTCAGCGTGCTCAACTGGATGCTCTACCAGGGCGGCTTCATCACCACCAAGCTGCCCTTCCTCTCCGACGGCACCTACGGCATGTGGTGCGCCATCGTGGTCAACACGTGGCGCGGCATGCCCTTCTTCGCCATCACGCTGCTGGCCGGGCTGCAGACCATCAGCCCCGATCTCCAGGAGGCCGCCTCGCTCGACGGGGCCAACGGCTGGTACCGGTTCTGGCACGTCACCTGGCCGCTCCTCAAGCCCGTGACCGTGGTCGTCGTGGTGTTCTCGATCATTCAGACCTTCTCCGACTTCCAGCTGATCTACGTCCTGACGGGCGGCGGCCCGGCCAACGCCACGCACCTCCTGGCAACCTACGCCTACCAGATCGGCATCGCCACGGGGCTCCTGGGCGAGGGCGCCGCGATCTCGCTCTTCATGTTGCCGGTCCTCTTCATCGTGGTCTGGCTGCAGCTCCGCTACCTCCGCCGCCTGGAAGGGGCGTAGCGCGTGGTCATTGAACGCCGCTGGAAGCGGTGGGTGTACTTCTACATTCCGCTCACGGTCTTCGTGATCGGGACGCTCTTCCCCTTCTACTGGATGCTGATCACGGCCATTCGCCCCGATTCCGAACTCTACCGCTCCTGGCGGGCGGTCAACAACGCGCCCTTCTGGACGCTGCACCCGACGCTCGAGCACTTCCAGGACCTCTTCGCCAAGACCACGTTCCCGCGCTGGCTCTGGAACACGTTCTTCATCGCCTGCGCCTCCACGGCCATCTCGCTTTTCTGCGGGCTCCTGGCCGGCTACGCGCTCGGGCGCCTCAAGTTTCCGCTGGCCGGCACGATCGGCACCTCCATCTTCGTCACCTACCTCGTGCCGCCGACGCTCCTCTTCATCCCGCTGGCGAACATCATTCGCGCCTTCCAGCTCGGCGACACGCCGTGGGCGCTCATCCTGACCTACCCGACCTTCCTGATCCCCTTCTGCACCTGGCTGCTCATGGGCTACTTCAAGACCATTCCGAAGGAGCTGGAGGAGTGCGCGCGCATCGACGGCGCGACGCGCTTCGGGGCCATGATCCGAATCATCTTCCCGATCGCCGTTCCCGGCATCCTCTCGGCGGGGATCTTCGCCTTCACGCTGTCGTGGAACGAGTTCATCTACGCGCTCGTCTTCCTCTCCTCGCCCGAGAAGAAGACGGTCCCGGTCGGCGTGGTCTCGGAGCTGATCCGCGGGGACATCTACTTTTGGGGCCAGCTCATGGCGGGGGCCCTGCTGGGCTCCATCCCCGTCGCCGTCGTCTACTCCTTCTTCGTCGAGTACTACGTGACGGGCCTGACCGGCTCCGTCAAGGGGTAGCCACCACCCGAGGGAGGACTCGCAGGGCGCGGCGTCAGGCCCGGTGGGGGGGGCCTGGGGGAGGAGCGGCGGTCGCTCCCCCCCAGAACATAACTATGCTAGTATCCGCCGCGCGGGGGGTGTTGGCCTCCCGGGCGGGTGTCCGACTCTCAAGAATGAAAGAGGTCGCCCATGGCGCAGGTAATTCTCAAGGAACTGAACAAGAAGTACGACGAAGTGCACGCCGTCAAGGACGTCAACCTGACGATCCGGGACAAGGAGTTCATGGTCCTGGTCGGGCCGTCGGGCTGCGGCAAGACCACGACGCTCCGCATGGTCGCCGGGCTGGAGGAGATCACCTCCGGTGAGATCGCCATCGGCGACCGGGTCGTCAACGACCTGCCGCCCAAGGACCGCGACATCGCCATGGTGTTCCAGAACTACGCGCTCTACCCGCACATGAGCGTGTACGACAACATGGCCTTCGGCCTCAAGATGCGGAAGTTCCCGAAGCCCGAGATCCAGAAGCGCGTCCAGGACGCCGCTGAGATCCTCGGCATCCAGGAGCTGCTCAAGCGCAAGCCGCGCCAGCTCTCGGGCGGCCAGCGCCAGCGCGTCGCCGTGGGGCGCGCCATCGTGCGGCACCCGCAGGTGTTTCTCTTCGACGAGCCGCTGTCGAACCTCGACGCCAAGCTGCGCGTGCAGATGCGCGTCGAGCTCAAGCGGCTCCACGAACGCCTCGAGACCACCGCGATCTACGTCACCCACGACCAGGTCGAAGCCATGACCCTCGGCAGCCGGGTCGTCGTGATGAAGGACGGCTGGGTCCAGCAGGTGGGCGAGCCCATGGAGATCTATGCCAAGCCCCTGAACAAGTTCGTCGCGGGCTTCATCGGATCGCCGTCCATGAACTTCATCCCCGTCACGCTGACCGACGGCAGCGGCGCGCTCTTTGCCGAGGCCGCCGGCATCAAGATCAAGGTGCCGCCCCAGAAGGCGCAGAGCTTGATGCCCTACAAGGGCCAGTCCGTGACGCTCGGCGTCCGCCCGGAGGACCTGCGCGTCGGCGCGAGCTCGGACTCGGCCGACCTCTCCTTCGAGGCCGTGGTCGAGGTCGTGGAGCCGCTGGGCGCCGAGATCCTGCTCGACACCAAGGCGGCGGGGCAGCAGATCGTGGCCCGCGTCGAGCCCTCGGTCAAGACGCGCTCACACGAGAAGATTCGACTGACCTTCATTCCCGACCGCATCCACTTCTTCGACGCCAAGACGGAGCAGGTAATCAAGTAAGGATGAGGGCTCCTGCCCTCATCCTCATCCTCCTCTTCCTCCTCATCCTGACGGCCTCGGTCGCGAGCGCGGCCGAGCCCCTCGTCATCGGTGAGATCAACCCTCTGACGGGCGCGCTGGCGCTCCAGGGAACCAGTGTTCACCAGGGCATCGCGCTCGCCATCGAGGAGCAGAACGCACGGGGGGGCGTCGGCGGCCGATCGATCGCGCTCCTGTCCCGGGACGACGAGGGCAGGCCGGAACGGGCCCTCGCGGCCGCCGAGGAGCTGACCGGCCGCCGCGGCGCCGTCGCCCTGGTGGGCGGGTACGTCGACAGCCTCGTCGGGCCCATCGCCGAGGTGGCGGATCGCGCGCGCGTCCCCTACCTCGCCACGGCCTCCCTCGACGAGCGCCTCACCGAGCGGGGCAACCGGTACTTCTTCCGGATCTCAAGTCTCTCATCCTATGTGCGCGTCACGACCGGCATCACGCTGGACACCCTGAAGGCCGACAACGTCGCCATCCTGTACTCGCACACCCCGGGGGCGTCCCAGCTCGCCCGGCGCCAGAAGGAGGCGCTCGAGAAGGCGGGCGTTCGAGTGTCTGTCTACGAGCCTTTCGCTCCCGGGCTGTCGGACTTCACTTCCTTCCTGATCCGGATACGTGAGCAAGGGGCCCAGGTGCTCCTGTCCGATACCTTCTTCGCCGACCACCTGCTCCTTGTGCGCCAGATGGCGCAGGCGGGGATCACGGTGCGGGCGTTCCTCGGCGCCTTCGGCATGGAGTTCCCCAGCGTGATCCGCGAGCTGGGCTCATCGAGCGAAGGGCTGTACGGCACCACCGCCTGGCAGCTGGGAGTCCACCCGGGGGCGCAGGATGGCGAATCGCGCGCCTTCATCGATGCCTACGCCCGGCGCTTCGGAGGCGCGCCCGTGCCGCTGTCGATGCACGGCTACGCGGCCGCGCGCGTGCTGCTGGCCGCCCTCGAGGCGGTGGCGCGCGGCGGCCGGCCGGTCACGGGGGAGACGCTGCGCGATGCGCTGGCCGCTGCCGACGTGACGACGCCGCTCGGTCGCGTGAAGTTCGACAACAAGGGCGACCCGCTCTACTACGAGCGCGTGGTCGTCCAGATCCAGAACGGCCGGCACGTCGTCGTCTATCCGAAGACCCGCGCCACCGCTCCCATCCAGCTCCCCGCGCGCTAGAGGTCGGAACTGCGGTATGGTCCGGGTGACCATGAGGCGGACACAACGGCAGCGCGATATCCGGACCGCGTACCTGCTGCTGTCGCCCGCGGTCCTCCTGCTCCTGACAGTGCTGGCCTATCCCGTGGGGTGGGAGGTCTGGACGAGTCTTACCTCTCTCTCACCGCTCCAAGAGGGCGCCACGGCGTTCGTCGGGCTGCAGAACTACAGCCAGCACCTCGAGGACCCGCAGTTCTGGCGGACGGCGGCCGTGACCGTCGTCTACGCCGTGGTCACGATCGCGGCCAAGCTGGCCTTGGGGCTCGGCTTCGCCCTTCTCCTCGCCCGGCCCTTCCGGGGTCGGACCCTCGTGTTCCTGGCAATCTTCCTCCCGTGGGCGTACCCCGCGAGCGTGAGCGTGATGGGCTGGTACTGGACGCTCAACCCTCCGATTCCCACCGCCTACGCCGCCTTCATGGGCCACGTCAAGTACAGCGTGGACAGCGCGTTCGGCGGCGGCGCCTGGGTATTTGTGTCCGCCACGTTGTTCAACATCTGGCGCGGCAGCTCCTTCATCGGCGTGCTCCTGCTGGCAGGGATCAACGGGATCCCGCCGGAGCTGTTCGAGTACGCGCTCCTGGAAACGAAGAGTCCCTGGCAGCGCTTCCGGATGGTGACCATGCCGCTGCTCAAGCCGTTTCTCGCGCTGGGAGCGTTTCTCTCCCTGACGAGCGCGTTCTCGGACATCGCCAACGTCTGGATGCTCACCGCCGGCCGCATTGTCTTCCCCGTGCTCGGCACCCAGGCCTACTGGCTCGCCATCAACGGCGGACAGTTCGGGCCCGCCTCGGCGTTGTCGCTGCTGCTGGTTCCCTTCCTGCTCGGCGCCCTCCTGCTGCTGTTCCGGCTCTTCGATTCTCCGGAGCGGGAGGCCGCGTGAATCCCAGGCCCTGGTGGACGAAGCTCGGTCACCTGAGCCTGATACTGCTGGCCACGGTCTACTGTGTCTTTCCGGTCTACTTCATGCTGGTGCAGTCGCTGAAGACGGCCCAGGAGGATGTCTTCGGCAACCCGTTCATCGTCCTGCATCCGACCTTCGAGAGCTTCGAGGAGCTGTTCGAGGGCCGGGGCGAGGGTCGAGGCGTCATCGGCTCCACGCTCCGCCGCGCATACCCCTTCCTCGACTGGCTCGAGAACACCCTCTTCGTCTTTGCCGGCACGCTGGCCATCACGCTTTCGGTGAGCCTCGCCGCCGCCTATGCCCTCGGCCGGCTGCGGCCCCCGGGCTTCCGATGGTGGCGGCGCGCGATCTTCGCCACGTACGTGATTCCGCAGACGATCCTCTTCGTGCCTCTCTATCGGGTGGTGATCGTGCTCGGGCTGGACGACAGTCTCCTGGCGCTCCTCCTCGTCTACCCGACGATGGCCCTGCCCTTCTGCGTCTGGCTCCTCTCGGCCTACTTCCAGCATCTGCCGCGGGAGATCGAGGAATCGGCCCTCATCGAAGGGGCGAGCCGAGCCACGGCCTTCTTCCGGATCATCCTGCCCATGAGCCGCCCGGTCCTCGTCGCCTGCGGCATCTTTACCCTCGGCACGGCCGCGAGCGACTTCACGATCGCGTCCCTGTTCCTCATGAGCGGGCACAACCAGACCATCCCGGCCGGGCTCGGCACGATGGAGGTGGCCCTCGACGAGCTGGCGGCGGTGGCGGGGATCAATCTGATGGCTCTGCCGGTGATCCTGATCTGCGCCCTGTTCGCGCGGGGCTACGTGCGCGGCCTTACGGCAGCGATGGTCGAAGGGGTCTGAGCCCCGAATGATCAGGGGCCCGATCCAATCGGTCCTCGTTCTTCTCTTCCTCGCCCCCGCGGCGTTCGGCCAGCAGAGGGAGCCGCCGGGACAGCAGGACCCGGCCATCGTCAGGTTGCCCCCTGTGCAGGTGACGACGCCGGCGCCGGATCTGCTGCCGCGCTCGGCGACCCCGGCCCACGTCGACACGCTCACTCCGAGCGACCTCGACCGCGCCCAATCCACGGTCCTGCCCGATGCCCTCGAGCGCCTCCCCGGGGTGACGCTCCAGAACGAGCAGGGCACACCCTTTCAACCCACCCTCACGCTGCGGGGGTTCGTGGCGTCGCCCGTGACAGGCTTGCCGCAGGGGGTGAGCGTGTTCCTCGATGGAGTTCGGTTGAACGAGCCGACCGTCGAGGAGGTGAACTTCGACCTCATTCCCCTCGAGGCCATCGACCGAGTGGAGATCATTCGCGGACCGTCGGTCCTCTTCGGGCGTAACACGCTGGGCGGCGCCGTCAACCTCCTCACCCGGCGCGGCGAGGAGGTCCGGGAGATCATCCCCCAGCTGTCGGCCGGCAGCTTCGGGCGCGTGGACACGCGCTTCCGGCTCGGCGGCACGGCGCGTCCTTTCGACTATTTCCTCTCATTCACGCGGACCGCCGAAGACGGCTATCGCGACTTCACCGCGGCTACGGTGAACCGCGTCTTCGGGAAGCTTGGCTTCGAGCGCGGCGGCACCGACGTCACGGTCTCCTATCAGTGGAGCCAGGACAAGCTCAAGCAGGCGGGGTCGCTGCCCGAGAGCGAGCTCACGCGCGACCGCCGCGCGAACTTCACGGCCGGAGACTACTTCAAGCCCGAGCTGAACTTCGCGATCATCAATGCCGAGCACAGCTTCGGCGACAGCCTGACCGCGAACCTGAACGCCTTCGTGCGGGCGCTTTCCGTCACGCAGTTCAACGTGAACCTCATCACGTCGAATACGAAACTCGAGAACAACACGCTATCGACCGGAGGAGGGCTGCAGCTGAAGTACCGGAGCACGATCGCCGGCCTCCCGAGCCTCCTCGTAGGCGGCGTCGAGTACACGTGGAACCGGGTCACGAGCAAGACGCTCCAGGAGACGTCCGGCACATTCGAGACAGCGGCGGATCTTGCGGACACCCAGAATGCCTTCGCGATATACGCGCAGCATGCCCTCACGTTCTTCCGCGAGTTCGCCGGGCCCAAGTCGAGCGTCATCCTAACGATCAGCGGGCGCTACGACTGGCTGCAGCACGCCATCGACGATCGCCTGGGCGGGCCCAGCGGCAGCACGGACACGTTCTCGCGGGTCAACCCTCGCGTCGGCGTCAACGTAAACTTTGCCGAGGGCGTGGGCGCCTACGCGGCCTACGCCCAGGGATTCCGCGCGCCCGCCTTCCTCGAATTGACCTGCGCCGGTCCTGGCGCGGTCTGTCCCGGGCTGCAGGTGGGCGTCGCGCCGGACCCGCCATTGAAGGCGGTCAAGGCCCAGAGCTTCGAGGTCGGCGCCCATGCCCGCGTCGCCTCCTGGCTTCGGGCGGAGATCTCCGGGTACTGGACAGACCTTACGGATGAGATCTTCGCCGTCACACCCACCGGCACGACGGGCGTCTTCTTCCAGAACGTGGCCGCCACGCGGCGGCAAGGCGTGGAACTGGATCTCCGTGGACGGTTCGGCGGCGTCCTGGAGCCGCGCCTGAACTACGCCTTCACCCGCGCGACCTTCCAGAGCCGTGCCGAGCTCGCGACTCCGGTCCCGCCCGGCACGGAGACTGTTCAGCCGGGCGACCGGCTCCCGCTGGTTCCGGAGCACCGCATCAACCTCGGCGTAGACTATCGCCCGTGGCCGTGGCTCCAACTGACAGTCGGCGCGGGGTGGGTCAGCTCGCAGTTCCTGCGCGGCGACGAGAGCAATCGGCAGCGACCGCTCGATCCGTACTGGTTCACCCACGGCGGCGCCTCCATCCGGTGGCGCGGCCTGGAAGGGTTCGTCCAGATCAACAACGTGGCCAACGCGAAGTACGAAACGTTCGGCACGTTCGCACCCAACGGACGCGAGCCCGGGAATCCGGTGGAGCGCTTCCTGACGCCGGCGCCACCGATCAACGTCCTGGCCGGCCTCCACTACGTCTTCTAAGGTCGGCCGCCGATAAGGGCCCATCTGCTTCGTTGGCGCCCTCGCATCTGGACCCTTCTCGCCGCCCGATAGGCCCTTATCAGCGCCCGGAGATGCGGATGATTCTGTGCAGCGCGGTCTCCGCGACATAGAGCCTGCCCGCGCGGTCGAACACGATACCGCCGGGATCACCCAGCTCGCTCGCGACAGTGCTGACCTCTCCCGCCGGCGAGATCCGGAAGATCTGGCGGATCTGAAACCCGCCACAGACGAAGACGCTGCCGTCGGGTCCCATCGCCAGGCTTGTTCGATGGTAGTGCCCGGCGGGCAGCCGGGTGATGAAGCGAAGCTCGCCATCGGGCCCGAGCCTGAACACTTCCCCGACGGCATTCAGGACGATGAGATCGTCGCCAGCCGGCGTCACGCCGATCAGCCGCCACAGCGGCTCCCGGCCCGCACGGGGCGTTCCAATCTGCGGAAGGATCGGCGAGAGCAGATCGGCGCGCCGTGGAAGTGGCCCCTCCTCGTGGACATCCACGCGGAACACCACGGGGCCTCGATATCCCTCTTCCGTCAGCCAGCTGAGCGAGGGCGCCCGGGGCGTCTCGGACCGGAGATGCGTCTCCGGGCTCGCGTAGTCGAGGAAGACCAGCCGCCCGCGCGAGTCGAGGGCGATCGTGCTCCCCCCGAGGAGATGGTCCAGCCCCACCGCCATCGCATGCAGCCGCTGGTCCGCGCCGAGCCGATAGATACGGTTGCCGTTCTCCTCACCGAGGAAGAGATCCCCGCTCCTGGGATCCACCACGAGACTCCCGAACGCCGTCTTCCGCGGCTCGCCGGCGAAAGGAATCACGACCCGGGGTGCCCGCGTCGCGTCCACCGGCGTGGATCCGCGCAGGTCGATGCGGTAGATCTCGGCCGCGGCATCTCCCCGCCACCCTTGGCTCAGCACCACGAGCGCTCCCTGGGCGTCGAGGGCGAGCTGGATCGGCCGCGGAATCCCGGTCACCACGACCTCGACACGGAATCCCGCCGACACGTCGGCGCCCGCCGCCTGGCGGGGGCTCACGGCAGGCAGCCAGCCGAGACCCGCGAGGATGAGCGACACTCCCCAGGCGGCCCGCGACAAACGGCTTCTGAGCCTTGACAGAGGCGAAGAGCCTCTGCTAGCCTCCGCGTGACCCGAGGGAACGACTTGAACCGGCAACCTGCAGCTCACACTTTCTCCTGGGGAGCGCGCCGATGATCATGAAGGTTTCCATCGCTGCCGCAGCAAGCCTGCTCGTTGTCGGCCTCGCGAGCCTTCCCGCGGAAGCCCAGGCCCAAAAGCCCCCGGAGCCGAAGGGGGTCACGGTCACGGGACTGGTCAGCTCGCTCGGGGGATTCTCCGAGAGGGTGAACACGCCGCTCCTCATCACGGGAGCGACCGTGGAGCTTGAGCCGAGTGGCCAGACGGGGAGGCAGCAGTTTCGAGTGCCGACATACATCTACATCCTCGAGGGCGTGCTCACCACTGACTATGATGAGGGTCCGGCTGGCACCAAGGGGGCTCAGTACCACGCCGCGGGACAGTCCTTCATGGACAACGGTGGATGGTGGCACAATCACCTGAACAACTCGAACAAGCCGGCCAAGTACTTGATGCTCCACCTCGGCTACCCCGGTCGCCCCGATCCGATCCAGAAGCCCAGCAAGGACGAGTAGGCGGGCGAGGTGGGGCCGGCGTCGGCCCCGCCTACTTCCCGGCCCCGCCGGTGATACCCTGGATGAACTTGTCCAGGAAGAAGTTGTAGAGGATCGCTACCGGCAGTCCCACGAGCAGCGCCGCCGCCATCAGTGAGCCCCAGAAAAACACGTCCCCGCGGATCAACTCCGTCGGCACGCCCACCGGGACCGGCTTCTGGTCGCCCGGAGCGACGAAAGCGAGCCCGTACAGGAAGTCCTGCATCGAGAGCGTGAAGGCGAAGATCACCGACGTGAGGACACCCGGCAGGCTCACCGGGAGGACCACGCGGATGAGCGCGCTGAGCTGGCCGCAGCCGTCGACGCGCGCGGCCTCCTCCACCTCCATCGGCACCGTCTTGAAGAAGCCCATCATGAGCCACGTGCAGAACGGGATGGTGAAGGTCGGGTAGACGACCACGAGCGCCCACCAGGAATCCTGTAAGCCGAGCGACGCCACCACCCGCGAGAGCGGGAGGAACAGGATGATCCCCGGCACCAGATACGTCATGAAGATGGCGATCCCGATGTTCTCGGCGCCGGGCAGCCTGAGTCGCGCGAGGGCGTATCCCGCCGGCACGGCGGTCAGAAGGGTGATGAGCGCGACCCACGCTGAGATCGTCAAGGTGTTGACGATCCAGTGGCCGTAGTTCGTCTGGTAGAACAGGATCTCGAAGTTCTTCAGCGTCGGCGGCAGGTTGAACCAGAAGGGGATGTTGTCCATCCGGTAGAGGTCGGACTCGTGCTTGAACGCCGTGATCGCCATCCAGTAGATGGGAAAGACGGCGATGAAGAGGAACGGCGTCATGCCCGCGTAGAGGAGCAGGTGGCGCCGGATCTCCTTCTGTCGATGCGTGCGGGTCTCGGCCGCGGTCCTCACCAATCCCTCCGCTTCAGGTTCCGGAGCATCAGGAAGAGCGCGGGGAAGAGCAGCGGCACCAGGACGAGCGCGATCGCCGCGCCCCGGCCGAGGGCGCCCGCCTGGATGCCGATCTGGTAGGCGAGCACCGGCAGGATCTGGGTCGCGCTGCCGGGACCGCCCTGGGTCAGGAGGTACACGACGCTCAGGTCGGACAGCGTGAAGACCGTGTCAAACAGGAAGCCGATGATCAGGATCGGGAAGATCATCGGCGCGACAACGTGTCGGAACCGCTGGAAAAAGGTGCAGCCGTCGACCCTGGCGGCGTCGAGCACCTCCGTCGGCACCGAGGTGAACCCCGCGAGGAGGACGATCGCCCCGAAGGGGAAAGACCGCCAGACGTTGACGCCGATGCAGGCGAGGAGTGCTAACTGTGGCTGGCCGAGCCAGATGGGCCAGCTCTCCGATCCGTAGGGACCGATGAGCCCCACCCTGTGCAAGCCCCAGTTGATCACGCTGAACTGCGAGTCGTACATCCACTTCCACGACAGCACGCTGACCGAGATGGGGAGCGTGAACGGGATGACGACGAGCGCACGCACGACCTTCTTCCCGCTGAAGTTCTGGAGCAGGAGGAAGGCGAGGCTCGTGCCCAGGAGGCTCTTGAAGACGGCCGCGACGACCAGGAACACGATGCTGTTGCGGAGGGCGTCCCAGAACGTGTCCATCTCCATGGCGGCGCGGAAGTTCTCGAAGCCAACGAAGCGGGCCACGGGATCGCCCACGTTGGCGTCGCTCAAGGCCAGATAGAGCGAGAAGAGGAAGGGGATGCCGACAAGGAGCAGGACGTAGAGGACCGCGGGAGCCAGCAGCATGTAGCCGAAGGCCAGGCGCCGGCTGGTGTTCGTCCGCCAACGGGCGGCGATGCTGCTCCGCCAGGAGACGGGCTGGGCGGCGGCCCTCGTCGTCGACTCCGAGCCGCCGCCCAGCGAGACCGTCATGCGCGCTTGTGTTTGGCGAAGATCCGGCGGTACTCGCCGACCCCCCACTTCACCGCGTCGTCGGCCGACGTCCCGCGCGCGACCCGGGTGAAGATGTCGGGGAGCACGAACAGACTGGCCACCTCCTGGATCTGAGGCGAGTACGGCCCGGGATACCCGAAGAAGGCGATGATCTTCGGGAAGTCCTGGAGAACCTGCATCTTCGGGTCCGTACCGAGGATCGGCATCGGCTTCTTGGCGTTGTCGTTCAGGAAGGGCATGTTGTAGCCGGTGCTCTGGATCATGCCCTCCTTGTCGTTGTCCACGAGGTGGACCATGAACTCCTTGGCCGCCTGCTGATTCTTCGAGAATTTCCAGCCCAGGAAAACGATCGGCGCGCAGACGCTCACGCGCTTGCCGCCCGGCCCGGCCGGCTCTAGCGCGAGGTAGGTGTTCTTGAAGACGGCCGGGTTCGTGGACTCGGTCGTGCGGTAGGCTGAGATGGCGTCGAGGATCCAGCAGGCGATGCCGGAGGCAAGGAAGCGGTTGTCCGAGGCGTCGTCCCAGGAGAAGACCTCCGGCGTCATGCCCTCGTCGAACATCGCCTTGGCGAAGCGGAGGGCCTCGCGCATCTCTTTCGAGTCGATGGTGGGATTGTCCCCGGAGGGGTCGGTCTCTGTCGCTCCGAAGCTGAACATCAACGAACGCCAGTTGAGGTTCGCGTCGTTGCAGTGGGAGAACGCCATGCCGGTCGGGTTGCCCTTGGCCTTGAGCGTGCGCCCCGCCACCCGCGCCAGCTCCCAGGTGTCGGGCGGCTTCAGACCGCTCGCCTCGAACAGGTCCTTCCGCCAGATCATGGGGAGCAGGATGTAGTACATCGGGATACCGTAGATCCGGCCGTCCACCTCGATGGGCGACTTCGCTGCCGGTATCCACCCCCCGTACTTCTTGCCGAGCTGATCGAAGATGTCCGTCATGTCGACCAGCGACTTGTAGTAGAGCCTGGCAAGGATGGTCGAGTTGTTGAGGATGAGGTCGTGCCCGGAGCCCGCGGCGTATTCGGCGGCCATCCGCGCCGGGATCTCGAGGTGGGGAATGTGGTCCACGCGCACCTTGACACCGTTCTGGTCACCCCACTGGGCGGCGAACTTGTCGAACCAGACGTCATAGGCGGGGATGTAATGGCTCCAGGTGAGAATGCGCAGCGTGCTGCCCTTGATCTGCGCGGGCGCCTTGCGCGCGTCGAGCATGGTCAGGAGCGAGCCTCCCGCCACGCCGGCCCCGGCGACCTTGAGGAAGCGGCGGCGGCTGGCCGAGGCGGGGTCCGTCTGGGTTGGTCGTAGGTCACTCATCGCTTGACCTCCTTAAAAAGGGGCGGGAATGGACCGCTGGTATCTCTTGGCGCATCGCGTAGAGCCCAGGCTTCTCCGTGTGAGCAGCTGCGGACAGCGTACAGCCATGAGCGCCTAATAGCGCCCTCGCCGTGCTCTTGTCAAGGCGGATTTGGGACCGGGGGTCCGCGAGCACCCCTCGGCTGAGACCTGCGTCCCCGCCAGCCGGCGGGTGGCGCCGGCTGCGCCGGGTTCAGGTAGGGTAAGATCGTGAGCGCCGACGGCGGATCCCGGAGCAGTCTTGTGCGAGTAGACGGCTGCGATCTCTGCCGCGCCGCCCGCCTGACCCCCTGGTACCACGAGGACGAGATCTGCTGGATCGCCGAGTGCGAGATCTGCGAGGTGCCTATGGTTGTTTGGCGCTACCACGGCTTAGCACCTCCCGACGGGCACCTGGCGCACATGCAGGAGCGCCTGCGGGAGGTCGCGACCGCCGAGCTGGGCGAGTTCTACTTGGACGACCACATGCGGAACATCCCCGACCACTGGCACGCCCACGCGCGTCCAAAGGGAGGCTTCTTCGGCCGCGGCCGGTAACGGCGGCGCCAGCGGGGAGGCTGACGCCGCCGGAGGGACGCGCGGGCGTTACTTGTCGGCGGTCCGGATGGCGACCGGGCCGCCGTTCATCTTGACGCGCTGGCCGGTGGCGCGCAGCCTCGAGCCGTTCCACTCGAAGACCCAGTAGTCCTTCTCGACCATGTTGCCGACCAGGATCGTCTTGCCGTCGGTCGAGAACACCGCGCCCTGCGGCCAGTGGCCGATGGGAGCCTCGGCCACGCGCGACAGGGTCTTGCCCGTCACGCGGACCATGACGAGCTTGCCGGCGTCGTTGTAGAAGGGCGACTCCTTGGCCCGGTTGCTCCCGTTTTGGACGACGACGGCAACGACGGAGCCGTCCGGAGAGATCTTGAGACCCTCGGCGGTCGATCCGAGGACGCCGATGGTGTCAACGACGCGCGGGGGCTTCGCGGTCAGGTCGATGAGGCTGACGCTGTCGTTGTCGCCGGTGGCCGACCCCGCGAGGCTGCCGACAACGGCAAAGTCGCCGCTGGAGACGATGTCGAGCACGATGGGGCGGACGCCAGCGATCATGTCGCGCTTGGTGTACTCGACCTTGGTCCCGTCGATCGACAGGATCGAGATGCGGTTGTCATTGCTGCGCGAGACGAGGGCGGTCTTGCCGTCGGGCGTGATCGCCACCATGCCGCCGCCGGCCTTCTCGCCGCCGACCTCGACGGTCCCGACCGGCGTCACCCGCTTGCCTTGGATCGCGAAGACGGACACGGTGCCGTCGACGATATTCGAGACGAGGGCGAGCGTCCCCTGCCGGTTGATCGCGATCCCCGCCGCGGCCTTGCCGGCCTCCAGCGTGGCGATGACCCTGGGCGGGCTCGCCTTGAGATCGATGACCGACAGCCGGTTGTCCGGGACCTGCTTGGTGGGGTCGCTCGGGTCGACCTTGTTCGAGGCGGTGACCAGCGCCAGGCTCTCGTCCGGCGTGATCGCCACGCTGAGCGGCGGGCCCACGACACTGTTCGGCGCCTGGACCTCGGCGATGACCCGGGGCGGGCTGGCGTTGAGGTCGATGATCGCCACCGTGTCGGGCGGCGGGTTCGGCACGACCTTCACGGTGCCGTTGACGTTGACGACCTTGTTGTCGTTGGCCGAGACGGCGATCTGCGCCTCGGCCGCGGGCGCAAGCCCGACTCCGACCACGAGCGCGGCGGCGGCGGCGACGCCTTTCAGACGTGTCATGGTGCCCTCCCCTGTGTGTAAAGGACCGACTTGAGCGGGTGCGCTGCGTGTAGCACGCGTCGGCGCGAAGTGTCAATGCTCAGTGCGGCAGAGCCCTGCCGGCACGCGGTGGGGAATGCGGCCCTTGACAAGCACCCCGGGGGACGATACAAGTGCGCCACCATTCCACCGCTTTGGAGGGGGTGAGAGACGCTACTGGCCTGGTTCTCACGCTGCCGACCCGATCTCCCAATGCCACAAGGGGGGCCCCGGATGAAGACGACCGATCGACGTGTCCCGACCCGACGCCAGTTCCTCGCCACGACCGCCGGCGCGACCGCCGGGATGGCCTCCTGGCTCGCCCTCGGCAAGGCGCCTGCCCACGCCCAGAAGCGCGAGCTGACCTTCCTCTCCTGGAACCACTTCGTCCCGGCCTCCGACGATGAGCTCCGCAAGCAGGCGGAGGCCTTCGGCAAGGCCAACAACTGCACCGTGCGGGTGGATACCATGGCGCATCTGCAGATGCCATCCAAGATCGCGGCCGAGGCCCAGTCCCAATCGGGCCACGATATGTACAGGACTGCCAGCGCCGACCCCTTCCTCTACGAGAATCTCCTCATCACCATGGACGATGTGGTCGAGAAGGTCGGCAAGCAGGGCGGCGGCTGGTACAGCTTCGCGGCGGAGAGCTGCCAGACCAAGTCCGGCTGGAAGGCCATCCCCTGGTTCTGGGTCTCGTTCCCGGGCACCTACAACATGGCCCACTTCAAAAAGGCCGGGTTCGAGCATCCCCCGAAAACATGGGACGAGCTTCTCAAGCAGGGCAAGGTGCTCAAGAAGCAGGGCAACCCGGTCGGTATCCCCATCAGCCATTGCTCTGACGCGCACTCCACGTACTGGTCCGTCGCGTGGTCCCAGGGCGCCAAGGTGCTCGAAGCGGACGGCAAGACGCCCGGCATCGTCTCCGACAAGACCGCGCAGGTCATCGAGTGGTACAAGGATCTCTATACGAATGCGATGGAGCCGGAGGTTCTCTCCTGGGACGATGCCGGCAACAACCGCTTCATCCTCTCCGGCAAGGGCTCGTGGATCCACAACCCGATCAGCCCGTACAATGCCGCGCTCGCCAACAAGCAGCCCATCGCCGACGACATCAACCACCACAACAGCCCCGGGGGGCCGGCGGGCATCCACTCGGCGCCGCCGAACCTGAGCATGGGCATCTGGAAGTTCTCGAAGAACCAGGAGCTGGCCAAGGAGTTCATCGTCTACCTCTTCCAGAAGCAGAACTTCGATGCGTGGATCGTGGCGTCGAACGCCTTCAACCACCCGCCGCTCAAGAACCTCGCCGACCATCCGATCTGGGCGCGGAATCCCAAGTTCGCCATGCTGCCCAAGGAGGCCGAGTACGCGCACCCGCGCGGCTGGCCGGCCAAGCCCAGCGAGGCCGTGCAGCGCATCGACGACAACTACATCATGGCCGACATGGTCGCCAAGGCGGTCAACGGCATGCCGACCAAGCGCGCCATGGACTGGGCGCAGGAGCAAATCGCGCTCGCCGTCAAGGGACAGCTCAAGGTCCAGTAGCATGGCCGTTGGTCCCCGCGTTCTGGAGGCGGCCGGGCTCCGGGAGCCCGGCCGTCGCACCCGTCTCCGCGAGTGGTGGGAGCAGGAGCACATCTTCGGCTACGGCCTCATCGTTCCGGCGATCGTGCTGCTGGTCACGCTCGTTGGCTTCCCGTTCGGGATGGCGATATGGTTCAGCCTCTCGGACTACTGGGTCGGGTCGCCCGGCGGCTTCGTGGGCCTCACGAACTACCGGGACATCCTCGGCAACGAGACCTTCCGCCAGACCGTCCAGAACTCCTTCGTGTTCACGGGCATCGCCCTCACGCTCAAGATAGTTCTGGGCGTCTGGCTCGCAATGCTCCTGGCTCGCAACCTCAGTTTCAAGCGCGTGATCCGCGGCATCGTGCTGCTGCCGTTCGTCATCCCCACGGCGCTCTCGACGCTGGCGTGGCTGTGGATGTTCGACTCGCTCTACAGCGTCGTCAACTGGACCGCCATCCGGCTGCACCTGATCAGCGCGCCGGGGCCCAACTGGCTCGGGCAGTCGGCGTACGCCATGGCGGCCGTCATCACCGTCAATGTCTGGCGAGGTCTGCCCTTCTTCGCGATCGTCGTGCTGGCGGGCCTGATGACCGTGCCCCGCGAGTACCTCGAAGCCGCCGAGGTGGATGGCGCAAGCTCGTGGGGGCGCTTCTGGCATGTGACGCTGCCCCTGATCAGGCCCGTGCTCGCCGTCGTCATCCTCTTCTCGACGATCTTCACCTTCGCGGACTTCAATATCGTCCAGGTGCTGACGCGCGGCGGTCCGATCAACACGACCCACCTCTTCGCCACCCTCGCGTACCAGGTGGGCCTCCAGGGCGGGAACCTCGGCCAGGGCGCGGCGATCTCTCTCTTCATCTTCCCGCTGCTGGCGCTGGTTGTGTTCTTCCAGCTTCGCTACGTCCGCGAGGAATAGCCATGGCCCTGGCCGGGAGCCGCGGCGCTCGCATCCGCTCGAATATCTTCGCGTACGCCAACCTGGCGCCGTACATCTTCTTCGTGCTGTTCCCCTTCTACTTCATGGTGGTGACGTCGTTCAAGTCGAACGCCGAGCTCTACAACCTCAAGTCCATCCCCTTCTGGATCCAGAGCGGAGTGATTACGGATCACTACGCTCTCCTGTTCCAAAAGACCGACTTCGTCGCCTGGATGAAGAACAGCCTGCTGGTCGCCACCGTGGCGACGACCGTCTCCCTGGTCATCTCGATCCTGGCCGGCTACAGCCTGGCGCGCCTGCGCTTCCGCGGCGCTGCCTCCTTCGGGACCGCCATCTTCATCACGTACCTGATCCCGCCCACCCTGCTCTTCCTTCCGCTGTCGCAGGTCGTAGTATGGCTCGGTGTCGCCGACTCCATCTCCGGGCTCATGCTCATCTACCCGACCTTCCTGGTGCCGTTCTGCACCTGGCTCCTGATGGGCTACTTCCGCACCATCCCGCGAGAGGTCGAGGAGTGCGCGCTGGTGGACGGCGCCACGCGCATGCAGACGCTGTCGAAGATCGTGCTGCCGATGGCCGTGCCCGGAATCATCTGCGCCGCGCTCTTCAGCTTCACGCTCTGCTGGAACGAATTCACGTACGCCCTGACTTTCATCTCCCAGTCGGCGAACAAGACGGCTGTGGTGGGCGTCACGTCGGACCTGATCCGCGGCGACATCTACTTCTGGGGCTCGCTCATGGCGGGGGCGCTGCTCGCGAGCATCCCGATCGTGATCGTCTACGTCCTCTTCCTCGACTACTACGTCTCCGGGCTCACGGCCGGCGCCGTGAAGGGGTAGAGCGCCCGTCCTGTCCTCGTCGTCCTTCCTCCAGGCCGCGGTCTCCGGCGCCCTCCTCGGCTGCTTCTACGCGCTCGTGGCGTCGGGCTTCGCGCTCACGCTGGGGGTCACGCGGGCGCTGAACCTGGCCCACGGCGAGATGATCGTCGTGGGCGGCTATCTCGGCTACTGGCTCTGGGCGGGCTCCGGGCTCGGGCCGCTGTGGCTCATGCCCGTGGCCGCGACCGCCCTCCTGCCGATGGGTTGGGGCATCCACGCGCTGCTCCGCAGGCTGCCCGAACCCCGGGAGCTCACGAGCCTGGCGGCGGGCTTCGCCGTGGCGCTCCTGCTCCAGGATGGGATGCGCGCGCTCTGGGGCAGCGACTACCGGCTGATCGCCGACTCTCCGTTGACCGCGAGCCTCCGTCTCGGCCCCGTCACTCTGAACCGGGGCCGTCTCGCGG
>DASYVT010000232.1 GCA_035936835.1 Candidatus Methylomirabilota bacterium
TTCGTGCCCCAGTTCATCGCGGAGTGGGTCCACGAGTTCCAGGACGACCAGCGGGTGATCTACTTCCGCTTCCGCGAGGACCTCGGCCAGACCAAGCTCCGCGTCCAGACCGACTCCCCAGACCGCGACTACTTCAACCTGGGCACCGGCGTGGTCCTGATCCTCCCGAAGGGCATGCAGGTCTTCCTGAGCTTCCGCGCGCTGGTGGGCTACAACGATCGCCAGGCCTACACCGCGAACGGCGGCCTCCGGATCGGCGTCTAGCGCCGGCCTCCCGCGGCCCGCTCGACCTCGTCGAGCACGCGCGGCCACAGCTCCACCCAGCAGCACGCGTGGTCGTATTCCGGGATCACCCTGAGAGTCTCCGGCAAGATTTCCCCGCCCGCGACGATCCCGGGCGGCACCACCTGGTCGCGCCCCCCCGCATAGTGGCGCTGGTAAATCCGCGGCGGTAACGGCGGAAGCCGGGCGGGGCTGAGCGAGCCGGCGAGCCGCGAGTGGCCATGCAGGTCCGCCCAGCCGTCCACGTCGAGATTGGCCGCCACCGTGACCACGCCCGCGGTCTCGGCCATGCGCGCGGCGAGAAGCATCGCGAGCGCCCCCCCGCCGCTGTAGCCGAGCCAGACGATCTCCGCGTCGCCGGTCGCCGCGAGCAGCCGCCGCGCCGCCGCCGCCATGCTCACCACGACAACCTCGGAGTAGCGTGCGTCCAGAGGGCGGGCGCGCAGGGTGGCGCCGCCGCGAGGCCGTGATAGCACGGCCGGCCGAGATACACGCTCAGCGCGGGGTCGAGGGCCATCAGGCGGAGCACGAGCGGCTCGCGCGGCGTGGGGCCGGCGGCGGGCCGGCCGCGTTCCCATGGCGTGCCGTCGCCGTCGAGATAGACGTGAAGGACGCGGCTGCCCCGCAGGGCCGCGGGCGCATGGAGGTACACGACGTGCGCGAAGGCCGCGCCCTCGACGCGCACGGCGCCGAAGCCGAGCGCCGAGGCCCGCTCAGTAAAGCGCTCGGCCGGCCCCACGCAGCCTCCGAGCAGCGCGAGGCCGAGCGAGAGCGTGAGGGCGCCGCGCCGCATGGTGACGCATCATAGGCCTGGCCGCGCGGCCGGGACAAGCTCGGCGCCCCCGAAGGGGGAGAGGGTTAGGGTGACGGGGACTCAGCCGGCAGCGGTGTGAACGGGGTGCGAGGGGGGCCCGGGCGGTGTCGGGCGCCCGATGGGAGAAGCGCAGGGGCGAGCATGCCGCCGAGCGCCCGCGTGTAGTGCGCGCGCCACGGCCACGACAGCCGCCGCCCGGCAGCGGGGGCGGGCTCGGCGGGACATGCGGGAGCCACCGGATCGCTCAGCGAAGACCTCGCATCCAGGGCGCCGCGGATGCGCGACCGCTCCGGGCGTACCGATCGCAGCACGAATGCCAGTCGGCAAGCGGCGACCGGAATGGCAAAGAGATGAACACGCCCTAATGAAGCGATGCATCGGGAAGTCGCTGGAGAAAGGCAGCATATCGATCAGCCATCCCCACGTTGCGCGCCCGAAATCGCGCAGCGTCCATACGACCGCGAGCCCCGCCACGGGCCGCGCGCAGAGTGGACCGCGCCAGATCGCCCACACCAACCCCACGAGGGCGAGCCCGGTCAGAACCGGCCATCGACCGTGGTCGAGCAGCTCGCCGCGTACCAGCGACGAAAGGACGACGCGCGCGCCGAGCGAGTCCCACGTAGCCGCCTCTTCCCAGACGCTTTGGTTCGCGAAGGCCGAATCGCGGACGGCCGGGACCAGAAAATACGATTCGGCTAAACCCGTCGCCGCCAGGATCATGGCCAGCCGAGCCACACGGTAGCCCCGGTCGTGCGGCCCCAGCACCAGCGAGAGGGCCGAGAGGCCGAGGATGTAACCGCACTCAAGGTGTGAGAGGAAGGTCGCGGCGATCAGAGCAGCGGCAAGCGCGAGGCGCCGTCCGGTGCGGACGGCGCGATACGTTTCCGCGAACGCGAGCGGCGCCAGCACCGAGGCGAAGAGCTGCGTGTAGAGTCCCTTCCCAACCCACAGATACGACTCGAGGCCAAGGTTGTACAGACTCGGCATCGACAGCAGAGGGGCCACCATCGCCCCGCAGCATGCCTCCACCGGCCCGAAATCCATTCGCCACATCGCCACAAACATCGAGAGCGGAAACAGGGCGAGCAGGATGCCGAGCGACCGGCGATAGATCGCCTCGAGCGATACGGCTGTCGGGATGCCAGAAATCGATCGGCGACTCGCCACGGGTGAGCGCCTCGCTCGCGCGTTTGGCGAGGCCGAGATGAAGGGCCGAATCGTTCAGGTCGGGCCCGTCGACGGCGAGCTCGGGCGAGACGGACGCGAACATGATCGCGGTCACGACGAGCGCGACCGTCCACGCTCGCCGCCACGCGCCGACCTCGGCAGGCAGCCCAGGCCGGCTCGCGACATCTTCGGCTGCCATGCGCCCGGAGAATACAGACCATGCTCCCGGCTGAGCAAGGGTGACCCGGCCAAGGGGAGCCCAGCGCGCGCGTCGAATCACCTATGCCACACGTACTTCGTCACGCGCGGCCGCGGCGTCGGTTCGATGACCGCGATCTCCGGCATTGTAAACGCTGTGCTGCTCAGGCCACGAGCGTAAGAGGCATAATGCACGTTCTCGGTCAGGGGCCGACCGTGCCGCAGCGCGGATGAGGGCAGTGCCATCGCGCCGATCCTGGCAGAGCGCTAGGGATGGGTCAAACCGGGACGAAGACCCGCGGTGTTTGCTGCTCGGCTGACGAAGCAGCGGCAGGGGCGGGCGCGGATCCGTCCCTGGAACTGGGCCAGCACCTCGGAGAGGTTTGCGCGTTGTCAACGGCGATCCCAGGTAGCATAGTGTCTCCGCCCGACGGTACCACCGGTGAGGGGGAATCGAATGATGCCTATGCCCGACCTCGATCAGCCCTGCGTCAACACCATCCACCATGTGGACAAGAAATGAGCAACGAGCGTCCCCGCTCCGACGCCCTGGTCTTCTTCGGCGCCACCGGCGACCTGGCCTACAAGAAGATTTTCCCCGCCCTGCAGGCCATGGCCCGCCGGGGCCGTCTCGACTTCCCCGTGGTGGGCGTGGCGAAGTCGGGTTGGACCCGGGACCAGCTCGTCGAGCGCGCCAGGGCCAGCGTCACCGAGCACGGGGGCGGGGTCGACACCAGCGCCTTTCCGATCCTGGCCGAGAGGCTCCGCTACATCGACGGCGACTACAGCGATCCCGCCACCTTCGCCCGGATGCGGGGGGAGCTGGAGCGCTGCGAGCGCCCGGCCCACTACCTGGCCATCCCCCCGAGCATGTTCCCGACCGTCGTCCAGCAGCTCCAGCAGGCGGGCTGCACGCAGAACGCCCGGGTCATCGTCGAGAAGCCCTTCGGCCGCGACCTCGCCTCGGCTCGCTCTCTGAACGAGACGCTGCACCAGGCCTTCCCCGAGGCCAACATCTTCCGCATCGACCACTATCTCGGGAAGGAAGCGGTCCAGAACATCCTCTACTTCCGCTTTGCCAACGCGTTCCTCGAGCCCATCTGGAACCGGCACTACGTCGAGAACGTGCAGATCACGATGGCGGAGAGCTTCGGGGTCAAGGGCCGGGGGAAGTTCTACGAGGAGACCGGCGTCATCCGCGACGTGATCCAGAACCATCTGCTGCAGGTCGTCAGCTACCTGGCCATGGAGGCGCCGTCCAGCACCTACCACGAGGCGATCCGCGACGAGCAGGCCAAGGTGCTGCGGACGATCCGGGTGATGAGCGTGGACAATATGGTGCGCGGGCAGTTCCGGGGTTACCGGGATGAGCCCGGCGTCGCCACCAACTCCTACATGGCCACGTACGCCGCGCTGCGGCTCTACGTGGACTCGTGGCGTTGGGAGGGCGTGCCGTTCTACGTGCGCGCGGGCAAGTGCCTCAAAATGACCTGCACCGAGGTCACCGTCAGGCTGCGGAACCCGCCGCAGGTGGTTTTCAGCGAGGCCACGCCTTCGGTCGGAAACTACGTCCGCTTCCGGCTCAGCCCGCAGGTTGCGATCGCGATCGGCGCCCGGGCCAAGCGGCCGGGGACAGGCATGATGGGTCAGCCGCTGGAGCTGTCCGTCGTGGAGCAGCCCCAACAGGGACAGGACGGCCGGATGGGGGACTATGAGCGCCTGCTCGGCGATGCGATGGGGGGCGACGCCACGCTGTTCGCGCGCCAGGACGTGGTAGAGGCGGCCTGGGCGATCGTGGATCCGGTGATCCACGGGCCGAGCCAGATGTTCGAGTACGAGCCCGGGAGCTGGGGCCCGCCCCAGGCCGATCGCCTCGTCGCCGATGTCGGAGGTTGGCACACGCCGCAGTGAAGCCGCGTCAACGCGAACGACCGCTACGTGGTCACGAGGCCGGCTTCAGTACTACCTCCCGGGCGGGCCCTGGCAGGCACAGGTTCACGATCAGCGGCTGTTTGCGGGGGGAGAATCCACGCCCAGAGGAGAAGGGTGCGTCGCGGCCCAGCGCGCAATCTTCTCCCGAGCGGATTGATACCCGATATCGACAATCGTGTCGAGCGACCGCCAGTCGCCCAGCTCGAACTGCTCAACAGGCAGGTGAAGATAAAGATCAATACTTTGCTTGACGGATTCCAGGTGGTAGATGCCGTTCACCGTGACAGCGCGCGAGAGAATTGCGAAGATATTCGGGATGCGAGGCTTCCGCGCGAAGAGGTTCAACCGCGCCCAGAGCAATCGCCACCCTGACAAGTAGTCCTGGTACGTCATGTCAGTTCTCAGATCTTGCCGTGCCGTGACGTCGACGCCGATGATCGTGCCCACGCCCAGGCGTTTCATGACATCGGCCGGAAGGAGGTTGAGTAAGCCCCCGTCAACCAGCAGGTCCCCATCTACCAGGACCGGCGGGTAATATCCGGGTAGGCTAGCCGTCGCCATCAGCCATTTGTACAACGGCCCCTCTTCATGCACGAGGCACTCGGCGCGAGTGAGGTTCGTCGATACGCAGAAGTACTTGATCCAGAGATCTTCAATCTGGGCGTCGGCGGCGAGCATCTTCAGGACGGCGGCGGCGTGTCGTCCACTCAGAAGCGATACGATTGGCGGTGTGTAGTCCGTCAGCGGCTGGACCCCCATTTGGACGAATCCTCTGCGGCTAAGGTCGATCATCGAGCGAGAATCGTATCCGAGCGCGTACAGACCCGCGATGATCCCACCGATGCTGGTACCGCCCACCATGTCGATGGGGACAGCGAATTCCTCTAAAGCCCGGATGACACCGATGTGGGCGAGGCCGCGGGCACCGCCTCCGCTCAGGACGAGGCCGATTGAGCGCCCCGTCAAGCGTCGGACGAGTCGGCGCATGTCAGCCTCCGATCCGTGGCGAACGTGGTGATGGGTCGTGACGCGCCGCTTGGCCAGCCATCCCCGGGTGCCGATCGATCGCGTGGTCCCTGGCGGGTGTACCAGCACCAGCTCGGCGGCGGCGCTTGTCAGACCGGAGCCGAGCGCATCGGCTTCGAGACGGCTCAAGACGGGCGGCGAGTCAGCCCGGCCAACGAGCAGAATGCGATCTGCTTGACGAATGCATCTGGCGGCCCATGACGATGGCCAGGTGTCAGGCTCATACACGACAAATTCGTGACGTCTTTCCTGCTCGCTGAGCCAAGCGACGATCCGGCTGTTCTCCTCATGATCCGGAGGACTGTGGGCGACACCTCTCCCGAGACAGTCGTCCACAAATTGACTGTGGACGTGCAACGTGGCTCCCATCGTTCCCAACGCCGCCACGAGCTGCCGCGCCACATCTGTCAGCGGCGCGTCCTCACCGGCGGGGACCAGGACAATCGTGGACGGCACCGCCTCGAAGCGCGGAGACCGGACCATCTGCTGGAAACGCAGTACGATCAGGCTGGCGAGTTGCATCATCGTTTTCGGATACTGTTCAACGAGATGATCAAATGCAGCCTTCGAGAACTTCACCAGCGCGCAGTCGCGGATCGCTCGAACCGTAGCCGACCGCGGCTCGCCGGTCAGAATGGCCATTTCCCCCACGGTTTCGCCTGGACCTATCTCATTGATGACGCTCTCACCCTTCTCTGGACGGCTGGCCACGATCCGAAGGCGTCCATTCAGGAGAATGTACAGAGAGTCACCGACCTCTCCTTCGCGCATGAGAGTCCCGCCGCCGGAAAGATAGACGTACTCGAGTTCCGTGGCGATCGCCCTGAGGGCAGACTCATCCAGTCCACGCAAGAGCGACGTTGACGAAAGAAAGGCTATGATCTCGGGAGTGGGAGCGCGGCGCATCAAGGGACGCCCATGCGGTAGGTCCTCGAGTGGACGCTGCACCGAACGTCGAAGGGGGGGGTCCAGAGACGACGGACGGTCACGCCTTCGGCACCCACGTGGCTCCACAGCCACGTGTCTTGCTCTCGTTGCACCGTTGTCTACACCGGGCCTCCCGGCCTAGGTGTCTGACGTTCGTTGCCGCCTCGTTGATCGGCTTCAAGAATCGGCCCACCAAACCGGACGAGAGCACGCCTCTAGACTCCCGGCAACGTAGATGTAAGCCCTGCCACCGCGCCATCATGGCAGATCGGCGAGCATGAGTCAAAAGGGCAGGTCAGCTCTCCGTAGGGTTTTGTCGGTATCGCGGGGAAGCCCTGAACTCGTCACTTCGTGGAGACATGGGAAACGAGGCGCCGATGGTGAGGCGGGGGCTTCTACAATGCGCTCTGGGCGGCCATCACCTTGCGCGAGGTGAGGGCCCTGGCGACGTGACGAAGTTGAGCGCGATTCGTTGCGCTTCGTCATCGCGCCGCCGTGAGGATCTCGATTCCAGCAAAGACCGCGGCGCTCGCCAGCAACCCGAAGATGAAGAACAAGTACGCGAGCCGGATGTACACGTACTTCTTCCGTCCGAGGAAGACGCCGAGCTCGTACACCTCCCGGACCTGCGCCTCGTAGACGCGCGACGAGTTGTTCATCACACCTTCCATGAGCCGTGCGTATTCCTCGTACTCCAGGTTCATGAAGTTGCCGAAGAACAGGATGTTGCAGTCGGGTTTGTCCAGGTCCGGACGAAATCCCCTGTCGAGCTTGGGCATGACCGCGTAGGCCGCCGAGACAACGGTGGCGAGGCAGGATACGATCAGCACGATCACCGGCCATCTGAGAAGGGGGTTCGAGAGGTGCCCGATCGAGAACGTGATGACCAGGGCCGATATGGTGAGCATCATGTTGGCTTTTACGTCGGCCATCGAGCTCAGCTGCACGTGGTGCACGCGAGTCTGGCGTAGGAAATGGTCCAGGTGACTGCCCGTGCCCGAAACCTCCATGAGTCGCCTCCTCTAGCCGGGCCGCCGGTATTACCCGACGCCGGCTGCGCATGAGGGCAGTGCCATCGCGCCATCCTGCCAGACTGCCCGGGACGGGTCAAACCTGGGCCTCGGAGATGCTGTTGATCTATGAAAATGTCACCCCGAATTCTGGTGCCGCTCCTGGCAGTCTGGCAGGATCGGCGCGGTGGTGGCGGCCTGTATCCGACGTGTTGAGGATGGCCCCAAGGGCAGCGCCAGGCCCGAGAACGGGCTTTGTGTCTCTCACGCCCTCGAGCGTTGCTGGAGCGCCTGGAGCCCGTCATAGGCCGCGTACTTGTAGGCCTCCCCGAACGTGGGGTAGTTGAAGACCGCGTCGATGAACGTGTCGATCGTGCCGCCGGCGTGGAGCACCATGAGCCCGATGTGGACCAGCTCGGACGCGCTGTCGCCGAGGATGTGCACGCCGAGCAACTGCTTGTCGGGGTGGCGGAACACGAGCTTAAGCTGGCCGCCGAGGTCGCCGGTGATCTGGCCGCGCGCGTTCTGCCGGTACTGTGCCCGACCCACGCAGTATTCGATGGCCTTTTCCCGGCAGCTCTCCTCCGTCTCGCCGACCATCGCGAGCTCGGGGATCGTGTAGATGGACAGCGGGAAGATCGGGGCGACGCGGGTCTTGTACTTGAGATCGAAGGCGTGGACCATGGCGACCCGCGCCTGCTCCATTGACGTCGCGGCCAGGGCGGGGAAGCCGATGACATCGCCGGCGGCGTAGATGTGCGGGATCGCCGTTTGATAGTGCTCGTTGACGGTGAGGTGACCCCGGTCGCCGACAGCAAGGCCGATGTGGTCGAGCCCGAGACCGCGCGTGTTGCCCAGGCGCCCGACCGCGATCAGAACGCTCTCCGCCTTTACCGTGCCACCGCTCTTCAGGCCGAGGACCACGGCATCAGGCTTCGGCTCATAGCGAACGACGCCTTCTTTCAGCCGGACGTCGATGCCCAGCAGCTCCATCTGGAGGCGTAGCCGGCCCGAGAACTCAGCGTCCAGGAAGCCCAGGAGCCGGTCGCGACCATCGATCAGCGTCACGCCGATCCCCAGCGCGGCGAAGATCGTCGCGTACTCGCAGCCGATGACTCCGCCCCCGACGATCGCCAGCGTCCGTGGGATCCGCCCCATCGAGAGGACCTCGTCGGAGTCGTAGATGCGAGGGTCCTCGAAGGGAATGCCCTCGGCGCGGCTCGGGACGGATCCAGTCGCGATGAGGATCACGTCCCCCTGCACGTCGCGCGCGGTGCCGCCGCCGGGCGCCGTCACCCGCACGGCATGCGCGTCCTGGAACTCCGCCGCGCCGTGGATCAGCTCGATCCGGTGCCGGTCGATGTTCAGCCGGACGACTTCACGGAGCGCCCGCACGACCTCGTGCTTGCGGTACATGAAGTCCTGGATTTCGAGCTCTTTCTTGATCGTGTAGTCGATACCGTACAGTCCACGTTGCGTGAGACCCGAGAAGTAGAGGGCGGTCTCGCGAAGGGTCTTGGACGGGATGGTCCCCGTGTTGACACCGGCACCGCCGACATGAGGAGTCGCCTCGATCATTGCTACGCGTTTGTCGAAGTACGCCGCCTGGGCGGCGCCCTTTTCGCCCGCCGGCCCCGCGCCGATGACGACGAGGTCGTAGTGGCTCAATGCATCCCGCTCCTGGAGTTGGCGCTCGATCCTCCCGCGCGCATCTCGACCCTGCCACCACCCTGACGCGACCCGCTCAGGGGCGGAGCCCGAGCTTGTCGCCGAAGAACTGGGTGGGGTTCACGCGGATGGCCGCGTCGTGCGGACACGCATAGACGCAGGCCGGCTCGCGATAGTCCGCGCTCAGATCGCAGGTGGTCGCCTTCTCTCTCACGGCCGCCTTTCGGTGTCCGCCCTCGTGATCGTCCGTCTCGATGGTGAACGGGTGCATGTTGATGTTGCCGTACGGGCACGACTCGGCGCAGAGGCCGCATCCGATACACCAGTCCTCGATGACGATCTCCAGAGACGCGCGGCGGCGGATCGAGCCCACCGGACACCCGACCATGCAGAGCGGATCCCGGCAGGAGCGGCATGACGTCGCCACGAGATACTTGTCGTAGCGCAGACCGTCCCGGACGAGCCGCGTGACCCCGTCGTGCGCGTCGGCGCAGGCGCGGACGCACAGGTCACAGCGCGTGCAGCGCTCCAGGTCGATGAGAAGGAGATTCTGCGCCTCCATCAACCCTTGACCGAGGAACTCGTCGATGGGGGCGCGCGCCATCTCCGCGCGCGTCTGGTTCGACTCCTGGCGCTCGCGGGCCGCCTCGGTCAGGCGCTGGGCGACCGGGGGGAACCGCTGCAGCATGTCGCGAAACTCCTCGGCCCCGATCTTTACCAACTCGACGTGATCGAGCGCGGTGCAGGTGGCGATGCGGCGGCCGTCGTCCTCGAGTAGTCCGATTTCCCCGAAATACGAGCCGCGGGCCTGATAGGCGACCACGAGGTCGCCGCCGGGAAACGACTTGGTGACCTTCACGAAGCCGATGCGGACCAGGTAAAAGCTGTCGGCGCGGTCGCCCTGCCGGAAGATGACCTGACCGGGCTCGAAGCGCACCAGCTCGATGCGCGTGGCGAGCTGGCGCAGGAAGTCGTCGGTGACGCCGTCGAAGAGCGGCACGGATCGGAGATGGGTGTCGAGGGCGCGCTGCCGGTACGTCTCGTCGAGCTGGGCCTTGAAGCGCCTGTTTCTCTGCAGCACGCTGAGGACGTTGCGGAGCATCTCGAGGACGACGGTCTCCTCGACCGCGCGCACGGTGGCGGACCGGGGATAGAAGCTCATGCACGTCATCTCACCGAAGAGGTCGCCCGGCCCCAGTTGCGCGATGGGGTTGTCGTAGTCCAGATCGACGGGCGCATCGATCGGGATGAATCGACGCGGGCCCTCCTCCCGGGGGTCATCGTGGCTCGACACGAGGTCGGTGAGCTTTCGGAAGAAGTGCGCGACGCCCCCTCCGGTCTGTCGTGCCCGGCTCTTGACGTGAGCCATGGGTATCGAGATGAAGACGTCGACCTTCCCGTTCAGGATGTAGAAGGCCGTCGATCCATACTCACCCTCGCGGCAGATGATCTCGCCCGGCGCGAACGTGCGCCGGGTGACGGCGCCCCGATTCAGCTCGAGGAAGTTCCCCGATACTCCCCGGAACATCGGCAAGGCCAGCAGCTCGCCGGCATCGAGCGGCGGGCCCGGAGGGAACGCGGCGCCGGGGACGGCCTTGTTCGTCAAGGCCCCCGTCGGACAGGAGACCATGCACTCGCCGCACGACACGCACGAGGAGTCGGCCATCGGCTGATCGAGGTCGAAGGCGATCCCCGCTTGCGGCCCCTTCCCGGTCCGCCCGATGACGAAGTTCTCCTTGATGTCGCTGCAGGCCCGGATGCAGCGATCACAGAGGATGCAGGCGGCGTGATCGACGTGGATGATGACCGATGAGTCGTCCGGCCCGCGCGGGGCCGGGCGAGCAGCGAATCGCGATGCGGTCACGCCATCGCGTGCGGCCAGCGTTTCGAGCTCGCAGTCGCGCGTCGCCACTTGTCGCATACACGGCGTGGGATGGTCGGCGAGCAGCAGCTCGAGGAGCGTGGCCCGCGCTTTCCGCACGCGCTCGGAGTTCGTCTGGACGACCATGCCATTTTCCGCGGGCCTGACGCACGCCGCCGGCAAGAGGCGGGCGCCCTCCACGTCAACGGTACAGACCCGGCAGACACCGACAGGCGCCATCTGGGGGTCGTGGCACAGCACGGGAATCTCGATTCCCAGGGTCCGCGCCGCTTCGTAGATCGTCGTCCCGGCGGGGACAGTTACTGAGCTGCCGTCGATGGTGAGCTGGATCGAATCGGTTGTCATGTCGGCTGCCACACGTTAGCCGACGAGCTCTCGGAGTGTCAAGGACAGGGGGCCGAGCCTGGTCATCGGGACTTGCCCTTCACCAGGCGCTCGATGGTAAACGGGCCATTCAAGTCCCGCTCCTTGTTCTTGTCGTGGTGGACGTGACACTCGACGCAGCCGGCACGCGCGCCACCCGCCCCGCGATGACATTCGCGGCAGACGCTGATCGAGGGCAACAGCACGTCGGTCGTCTCCTTGCTCGTGGTCGCCTTGTGACACTCCGTGCAGCCGACCGGCCGATGGACGCCGTGATCGAAGACGCTGTTCGGGAGCCACCGGGCGGGTATGGCCGGAGGCGCGACCTCGGGCAGCCGCCCGGTCGCGAAGGTCATGACGTGGCACAGCTGGCATTTCTGCTTGAACGTGAAGCTCTCGACGTTCGCTACCCACTCGAGGCCGGAGCCGCCCGGCCCGCCTGGCGCCTTCCCCGCGGGCTCCGTCTCTTGCGCGCGACCCCCCGGCGCGCCGCGCGGCCGATCACGCGGCGCCTCCTCGGTCGTATCGCCCCGCAATAGCCGGCGGCCGCGCGGCTGGTCGGAGGCCGGCTCCTCGGCTTTTCGTTCCGTCGCGCTCGCCCCCGGGGCGCCGCGCGGCCGATCGGTTCCGCCCGTCTCCGGCTGGTCCTTGGCGAGATCGAGATCCTCGCACTGCTTGCGCAGGGTCCGGGCGGCAGGCGATTTCGAGGTGGCGGCGGGCGGGAGCCCCTGGCATTTCTCGAAGCCCTCGAGAGATGTCGTGCGCAGAAAGGCGTGCACGACACTCGGCTTGGCGTGCGGCACCGTCGCGTCGCCAAAACGCGAATCGAAGTCGAGAGGATGGCAGGCGACGCAGTGCCGGGTGTAGTCGATGGACTTCATCTGCGCGCGTCGGTCGTCGGTCTCGTGACAGTACGTGCACCCGAGAGCTAGACCCTTTTCGCGGCGGACGAGCCCGCGCATGCCCGTCACTTTCTGGATGTCTTCCACGCCGCCGAGGTCGGTCTCGAGGTGTTTCTCGTGGTTGAGCTTGATCTGGCTCGTGTCTTTCAGTTCGGAGGTCTGGTCGAGCCGAATGCGGCGCGCCTGACCCTTGTCCTTCACCGTCACGGCGAACTCCGGGTGCCCGCGATCGAAGCTCGTCACCTTCGTGGCGAACCGCGACGGCCGGCCGTCCTTGGTCGCGAGGTCGGCGTGGCACCGGGTGCAGTGGCGGTCGGGCAGGGCGGCCAGCTCGGCGCGCCCCTGGTGCTCGACGTGACAGCTGGTGCAGGTCTGAGGTCCGACCTGGTTCTCGTGATGGATCGGCCCGGCGTGACAGGCCGAGCACGATTGGTCTGAGGGCCTGAGGAAGAACCCGCCGGCGCCCACCTTGCCCTCGATCGGCACGTGACAGTTGCCGCACTGTGCTCCGAACATCGCGTGGGCCGTGGACACGGGCCCGCTGTTGTAGATCCGCTGATTGCCGCGCACCGCGAAGCCCGCGAGCAGGAGCGCGCCAAGCAGAGGCGCCGCCACGGACAGGATCAGCCTCCAGCGGCGAAAAGGGTGCAGCCGCTTGAAGTAGTCCAGCTGGATGCGCTTGGCGCGGCCCTTCGTCGTGTAGCGGCCGGTACCCATCCCGCGTCAGTACCGCATGCTCATGACCGCGTGTACGATGGCGAGCAGAAGAAGCGCCATCGACAGCGGCACGTGCACCATGAGCCAGCCGTGGAGCCAGTGATGCAGCCGTTTCTGCTGGGCGAGCTGGCGTCGCTCGTCGCAGATCACCTCGAGCTCCTGGATCTGGGGGTGGAGAGGCGGCGGCACCGTGAGGCGCAGGTGCTGGAAGAGCTCCGTGGCCGCAGCCTCCGTGGCGAGGCGTCCGTCGTTCGGCATCTCGACACCCAGGTAGGGACGAATGATCGAGACGTAGCTCTCCCTGAGGGCGGCGCCCTCCAGCACGAGTGTCGCCGCGGCAGGGGGGGGCGGCGCCGCGGACGGGCCCCGCGTCTCACGGTGACGGAGCCCACGATCGCGCCAACGCCTGGCGCGCGGCCGCTCCTCGGCGACGGGGAGCGGTCCGACGACGGCGCTCACCAGCTCATCAGCCTCCGCGCGGAGCTGCACGACGACGGGGTCGATCTGCTCGTACACGGTCTCCAGCGGGATGCGTAGCAGCATCATGCGCGGCAGGAACTGCTGCAGGATCACGCCGTAGATCCCGGTCACGACCACGATGGTGAAGAGCACCATCAGCACCAGCGTGAGCCCGTCGCCGAGCTTGAAGCCGCTGTGAAAGAGGACGACCACATAGCTCAGGAGGCCGAGCCAGAGATGGCCCTTCATCCAGGCCGTGGCACGGCCGATGCGCCACGACGGGACCTTGCGCCGGACGCCCAGGGCGGCCGCGTACAGGATGAGGGCCAGGCCGATCGACCCGTAGACGAGACCGGGCCAGGTCCCCCCTCTGGGGCCATGCGTCGCCGTGCGGGCATACGGCACGAACACGACGGCGCCCACGCTACTCAGGACGAGGAAAGCGACGATCCAGCGCCTGTGACCCGTGTCGAGCAGCATGCCCTATGTCGGTGAACCGACCCGCTCACGCCATCTGGCAGACGCCCGAGGGGCAGCGCCCTCGCACGATGTGCTCGTCGATCTCGTCGCGGAAGTGTCGGATGACGGACCTGATAGGGGCGGGGACGACCTGGCCGAGACCGCAGATCGACGTGAGCGTCAACGTGTCCGACAACTCGTCGATGAGTGCGAGGTCCTCTTGGCGCCCTCGGCCGCGGGCCATGTCCGTCAGGATGTCGACCATCTTGGCCGATCCGACCCGGCAGGGGACGCACTTCCCGCACGACTCGTTCTTGAAGAACCGCACCGCGTTCAGCGCCATGTCGAGCATGCAGGTGCCCTCGGCGCAGATGATGATGGCTCCCGATCCCAGCATGGAGCCGGCCTGGGTCAGCGCCTTGAACTCGAGCGGCGTGTCGATCATGGAGGCGGGCAGGTAGCCCGACGACGCGCCTGATGGCGCCCAGGCCTTCAGGGCCTTGCCTCCCAGCACGCCGCCGGCGCGGTCGAGCACTTCGCGGGCCGGCGCGCCCAGGGGGATCTCGTAGACTCCCGGCCGGGGGACGTGGCCACTGATGCCGACGAACTTGAGGCCGGCCGCGCCGGATCGCCCCTGCGCCTTGAACCACTCGGGCCCCTTTCGGAGGATCTGCGGGATCATCACGAACGTCTCGACGTTGTTGATGATGGTCGGCTTGTTCCACAGGCCGTGGGTGCCCGGAAACGGGGGCTTGTTTCGGGGCTCGGCCCGATTGCCCTGAAGCACCTCGAGGAGGGCCGACTCCTCGCCACAGATGTAGCCGCCGGGGCTGATGAAGAGGCTGAGATCGAACGGGATCCCGGAGCCGAGGACGCTCGGGCCGATCAGCCCTTCCTGTTGACACCGCGCCAGCTCCCGTCGGAGCACCTCGGCCTGGGTCTCGTACTCGTGACGGATATAGATGATGCCCGTGCGGGCGCCGATGACGAGGCCGGCCAGGACCATGGCTTCAATGAGGAGATGAGGGACCTGCTCCATGAGGAACCGGTCCTTGATGGTCCCCGGCTCGCTTTCGTCGGCGTTGCAGACGACATATTTCCCGTCGGCCGCCGCATTTCGCACGATCTCCCACTTGGCCCCCGTGGGAAAGCCGGCGCCCCCGAGTCCCCGCAGCTCGCTCGCCTTCAGCAGGCCCAGCAGGAGGGAGACGTCGGGATCCGCGACGAAGGCACGCAACGCCCCGTAGCGCTCGCCGCTCTCGTATGGGTCGACGAGGAGGCGCTCCGCCGGCGTGGATGCCTCCGGGTGCGGCAGGCGCCCCTTCGCGAGCGCGGTCTCGATGTGCCGGTACAGTGTGTCGGGGGTCAGGCGCGCGAGGATGACGTCGTTGAGGGAGGCCGCGGGTGCCCGGTCGCACTGGCCGAGGCAGGAGGAGGGCCGGACCACGACGCCGCCCTGGCCCGCCTGGGCAACCCGCTCTTCGACGGATCGCCGCAGGGCGTCAGCGCCGCGGAGGTGACACGACATATCGGCGCAGATCCCCAGGTCGACGGGCGGGGGCGGGGAGAGGCGGAAATGCGGGAAGAAGCTTGCGAGTCCCTGCAGCTGGTACAGCGGCGTCTGGAGCCGCTCCGACAGCGCCTGGAGCGCGCCC
>DASYVT010000233.1 GCA_035936835.1 Candidatus Methylomirabilota bacterium
CATCCACGTCAACGACACCGAGCCCGACGTCCGCGCCTTCCTCGCGGCCCACCGCGCCACCTACCCCGTCGCGCTGGACCCGGGCCTCCGGGTCGCCAACCGCTTCGGCTTCAAGCGGGCGCCGTACACGGTGGTCGTCAACAAGCGCGGCGAGATCGCGGCGCGGCTCGACGCGACGGCCGACCTGATGCGCCTCGCCGCGGCGATCGACGCCGCCCTCAAGCCTCCGGCCCGCCGCAAGGCGTCGACCCGCGCGTCCTGACAGCGGCCGGGGCCGCGCGTGGAGCTTTCCGTCTTCCTTCGCGGGCTCGCCATCGGCTTCGGGATCGCCGCGCCCGTCGGCCCGATCGGCATCCTCTGCATCCGCCGCACGCTCGCCGACGGCCGCACCGTCAGCGAGCTCTTCCTGTGCTACCTGGGTGTCCGGACATGGATGGCCGCGCCCGCCGCGACAGCGGAGGCATCCCGCCGCGGACCGGGGCTCTTGACCACCTAGCCTGCTCTATTCACGAACGCGTGTTCCGCGTCCGATGTGCCCCCTCACCCTGTCCCTCTCCCCCTCCGGGGGCGAGGGGATCGAAACGGCTCCCTCTCCCTCGGAGAAGGAGAGGGTCGGGGTGAGGGTGGCGCATGTGTTCACGCATAATCCCGCCTGGGCCACGATCTTCGCCCTGACCGTCACGAACCCGACGACCATCCTCTCCTTCGCGGCGATCTTCGCCGGGCTGGGTCTCGGAGGCGGCGCCGGCGGCTACGGCCCCGCCACGCTCATGGTGGCGGGCGTCTTCCTGGGCTCGGCCTTCTGGTGGCTCCTGCTCAGCACCGGTGTCGGCTTCCTCCGCTCTGCTATCACGCCGGCCCACCTGCGCTGGGTGAATCGCGGCGCCGCCGTCATCATCACGGCCTTCGGGCTCGGCGCCCTCCTGAGCCTGCTCGCCTGAGCCGTCCGAGCCCTGGCCGAGAGCCAACAATGCCTTGGCCAGCCGAAGAATGGCCTAAGATACGATAGCACCTCAAGTGGCTCCGCTTGCCCGAGGAGAGCCGATTGCAGCGACATGGATGGCTGAACTGAGCGGGAGGATACAGTGATAGACCGTCGCACGTTCCTTGCTGGCACTGGTGCGGTTCTCCTTGCCGCGCCGCTCGCCGCCGAGGCGCAGCCGGCGGGGAAGGTTTTGCCTGGGGACCCCGCTCCGCGTAAAGTAATCCTTGAACTCCAGCAGGCGCTCGCTCACGCGCTTGAACGCCTCCAAGCCATGGACGAGGCAGGTGTGCTGAGCCACGTCTCCGACCACTATCGAACCGACCCGCTCACGAAGGCTGCCATCCGTGAGCAGCTTCGTGTGATGTTTGCGCTCTACGACACTCTCCGAGCGCAGGTCCGTATTGACGAAGCGCGGACGGCGGGAGAACAAGCGTGGGTCTACTCGACGGGCGAAGTCTCGGGGCGGCTACGGTGGCTTGGCACGTGGACGCCTATCCTCTCTTGGCAGCACGAGCCAGAGGTCGCGCAGCGAGAGCAGGGAGTCTGGCGGCTCTACGGCTACCAGCAGTAACCGTCGTGCCGACAGCGCTCGAGGTCCGCGGGTGAGCCGTCCGAGCCCTTGACCTTCGGATGCGCCCGGCATAGCCTCGGGCAACGCCGCGCCATGATGCCGACTCCCCGGAGGCCCGAGTGACCGCCGCTGCGCCCATCGCCATCGAAGGCGTCGGCAAGCGCTACGTGACGCCGAGCGGTCCCATTCCCGCCGTCGATGGGGTCAGCCTGACGGTGCGCCCGCGCGAGTTCGTCTCGCTCCTGGGCCCGAGCGGCTGCGGCAAGTCTACCGTGCTCGCCATGATCGGCGGTCTCGTGCGCCCGGACTCGGGCTCCATCCTGATCGACGGCGAGCCGGTCACGGGCCCGAACCCGAAGAAGGTCGCCCTCGTCTTCCAGGACCCCGGACTCTTCCCGTGGCGCACGGCGCTCGACAACGTCGGCTTCGGCCTCGAGCTCCTGGGCGTGCCGTCCGCGCGCCGGCGCGAGATCGCGCTGGGACTGCTCGAGCCCATGGGGCTCAAGGGCTTCGAGGCTAAGTACCCGCGCGAGCTCTCGGGCGGCATGCGCCAGCGGGTCGCCATCGCGCGGGCGCTGGCGCTCGACACGCCCATCCTCTTGATGGACGAGCCCTTCGGCGCGCTCGACGAGCAGACGCGGCTCCTCATGGGCGAGTGGCTCGTCGGGGTGCGCCGGCGCACCGCGCGGACCATCGTGTTCGTCACGCACAGCCTCCACGAGGCGATTGCGCTGTCCGACCGCATCGCAGTCATGACGGCCCGGCCAGGGTCCATCAAGGACGTGATCGAGGTGCCCCTGCCCTACCCCCGCGCCCTCGATGGGCCCGAGGCCGTCGCACTCCACGCCAAGCTCTGGGCGCAAGTGCGCGAGGAATCTTTGAGGGCAATGGACGGACAACGGTGAGGGCGTGGCTCTGGTGAGGGTGTGGCTCTGGCGCGCGGCGGTGCTGCTGGCGGCGCTCGCCGTCTGGGAGGCCGCGGCGCGCATGCTCAACCCCATCCTCTACGTCGGGCCCTCGCGCCTGCCAGGAGCGCTCGGCCGCGTGCTCGCGACCCGCGACCTGCCGCCGCTCGCAGGCCACGTATGGCTCACGCTGGGCGAGATCGCGGCGGCCTACGCGCTCGCCGTCGCGGGCGGGCTGTGGGTCGGCTTCCTCCTCGGTCTCCGGAAAACGCTCGGGCGGATCTACGAGCCGCTGTTGGCGGCGCTCTACGCCGTGCCGAGCGTGGTCTGGTACCCCTCGCTCATGCTGTTCTTCGGTCTCGGCCCCGCCTCCAAGATCGCCTTCGGCGTCCTGCTCGGCTTCTTTCCCGTGACGCTCTCGGTGCTCGCGGGCATCCGCCAGGTGCCGGCGACCCTCGTCACCGTCGCGCAGTCCATGGGCGCCGGACCATGGACGCTGTTCCGCAAGGTCATGCTGCCCGCCATGGCCTCGACCATGGTCGGCGGATTGCGCACGGGGCTGGCGCTCTCCGTCGTGGGCGTCCTCGTCGGCGAGCTCATCGGCGCCCGCGCCGGGCTCGGCTACGTGATCAACTACGCGTACGGGCTCATGATGACGGCCGAGTACGCGGCGCTCGTCGTGCTCGTCGCGGCGGCGGTGCTGCTGCTCGACGGCGTGGGCTCGCTGATCGAGGGACGGGTGAAGCGATGGGCCGGATGAAGGTGCTCGCATGCCAGGCACTGTCCGCTACGGTGGCGCTCTTCGCCTGGGAGGCGGCGGTACGCTGGGGCGTGGTCGACCCGCTCTTCGTCCCGGCGCCGTCGGCGGTTCTCCGTGTTTTCGTGGCGACGGCGGCCGACACCCTGCCGCGCCTCGGCGACACGCTCGTCAAGACGCTTCTGGGCTACGCGCTCGCCGTCGGCGTGGGCGTGCCGGCCGGGCTCCTGCTGGGCTCGCGGCCGACGGCGCACGCGGTCGCCATGCCGTATGTCGTGGCCCTCTATGGCATCCCGAAGATCCTAATCCTGCCGTGGATCGCCCTCATCTTCGGCATAGGGCTCTCGACGGCGGCGCTCTCGGCGGCGGTGTTCGCGATCTTCCCTGTGGTCGTGCTGGTCGCCGCCGGCACCCGTGACGTCGACCCGACGCTCGTGACGGTGGCCGTATCCATGGGCGCGAGCCGCACGCAAGTCAGCCGCAAAGTACTGCTCCCCGCGGTGCTGCCCTCGGTGCTGACCGCGATGCGGGTGGCCGTGGTCTTCGCCATGCTGGGTGCGCTCCTGGCGGAGATGCTGGCCGGCAACCGCGGCATGGGCTTCCAGATGCAGCGCATGGCGCTGGCGTTCAGGGCGCCGGAGCTCTTCGCGGCCACGGCGATCGTCTCGGCCTTGTCCATCTCGGTCGTGCTGTTTCTCGAACATCTGAACCAGCGCTTGGGGCGCTGGCGCTAGAATGTCCCTTCTTTAAGAGGAACTGCGGCGCTCCAGCGACCTGCGGGCCTACGCGGCCCTGGGGGTGGCGCAATGGAATTGGATACCTAGTACGACCTGCGAATCCGGCAGCTCTTCGATCTCACCGGCCGGATCAACGATCTGCTCGACGAGGTCAAGGGCTCCTGTGAGGGCGCCGCCCCGGCTCCGGCCCCCTCGGGTCCGTGAGCCGTTCGACCTCACCGATCGCGGCTTAACGGAAGCGCGCGCGCCTACCTCTATGCGACACTACGAATCATGAGCGGCTCGCCTAGCTCGAGGTGGGCTGCCGGGCGGAGGTGCAGACGCCGTGACCTCACCTAGCAGCCTGTCGGGTGTATTATCTGACGGGATATGCTGCACGATCCCGTAGCGTTCGCGGTGTTAGGCTGGTCGGCCTATCCAGTGGCCGAATGAGGCAACCGAGTGATTGAGTGATGGACCGACGGGCGTTTCTTGCTGGCACCGTGGCGCTTCTCGCCGCGCCCCTCGGCGCGCACGCGCAGCAGTTGGCGAAGCTGCCGACCATCGGGTTCTTGGGCGCGAGCACACCGTCAGGTATGAGTCGTTGGGTTGCCGCATTCTTGGACCGACTTCACGAACTAGGTTGGACTGAAGGTCGTAACGTCACGATCGAGTATCGGTGGGCGGAGGGACGCACCGAGCGCTCCGCCGAGATCGTCGCCGAGTTTGTCCGACTCAAGGTCAACGTCATTGTCACGTATGGTACCGCGGCAGTCCTGGTGGCAAAGCAGGCGACATCGGTTATACCGATTGTCTTCGCAGCTGCAGCGGACCCGGTTGGCAACTCTCTCGTCTCAAGTCTGGCGCGACCAGGCGGCAATGTTACCGGCATCTCGCTTCAGCAGACCGATACCACCGGGAAACGATTCCAACTTCTGCGTGACCTTGTACCTAATCTCCGTCGGTTGGCGATCATCGCCCATGTCGCAAGTGCCGGCGCCATGCTCGAAATGCGCAATTTGCAAGCGCTAGCCGGCACGCTGGGTCTAGAGGCGTCCGCCCTCGAAATTCGGCGACCTGAGGACATAGCGCCGGCTGTCGAGGCGCTCAAGGGCCGGGCGGAAGCTCTTTTTGTCGTCGTGGACCCATTGTTGTTCGCCAATCGGAGGCAGATCCACACTTTGGCGCTGGGGGCGCAACTTCTGACAATTTGTAATTACCGGGAGTTCACCGAAGAGGGATGCCTGATGTCCTATGGACCCAACTACCCGGACTTGTGGCGCCGCGCCGCTGACTTTGTCGACAAAATTCTGCGCGGGACGAAGCCGAACGAAATCCCTGTCGAGCAGCCGACCAGATTTGATTTGGTTGTAAACCTGAGCACGGCGAAGGCGCTTCGCCTCACGATTCCGCAGTCGTTTTTGCTGCGAGTGGATCACTTCATTGAGTGATCATTGACCTTCAATGGCGCTCACATTTTGCGAACCCTAACTGGGGAATACAACCGACGACCTTCGGTCACGGCTGATGTCGGACTCTGGTATGACTTCCACTATCAAGAGCCACGATGACCCCAGAACCGCGCGTGCCGGTGGCTTCTGGTTTCGTGGTGGATGCTCGAGCTGTGCCAAGGCAAGAGCCTGAGCCTCGGCGGGCCATGACTGAGAATGGGCTTTGCTCAGAAAATCTCCCCCTAAAGGAGACCCAACCATGACGACGAGGCGGAACTTCCTCAAGACGGCGGCGGCGGGAGTGGCGGCAGCCGCGGTGGCGCGGACCTCGGCTGCGGGAGCCCAGCCGCTGACGCCGGTCAAGATCGGCGCGGTCGTGCTCGGCGACTTCGGAGTCGTGACGCCGACCCTGGTCGGGATCGAGAAGGGCTACTTCAAGCAGAACGGTCTCGACGCCGAGCTGATCCCCTTCAAGGGCGGCCCCGACCTGCTCAAGGGCGTGCTCTCCGGCTCGGCCGACATCGGGATCACTGGGGCGACGGACCCGCTCGTCTTCCGCGAGCGCGGGGCGCCGATCCGGGCGCTGGCCACGATCGTCGAGAAGAATCACTTCACGCTCACGGTCGTGCCCAAGGTGAAGCGCCTCGAGGATCTCAAGGGCGGCACCATCGGCTGCACCGCCGTCGGCTCCACCACGTGGGTCTTCGCCCGCATGCTGGCCAAGAAGATGAACTGGGACCCCGAGAAAGACGTGCGCATCATCGGCGTCGGCGGCCTCGACGCGCAGATGGCGGGGCTCAAGCGCGGCGAGCTCCAGGGCAGCATTTTTGGCGACGCGGGCGTGGTCCTCGAGGCTGAGGGCGCCGGGCACATCCTGATGCGGCTCGACGAGCTGACCCCCCAGTGGATCAGCCTCGTCGCCTACTCGACCGACGACATCATCAAGGCCAAGCGCGACGTGCTCACCCGGGCGCTCAAGAGCATCTTCCAGGGCGCCCGCTTCTGCCGCGACAACGCCGGCGAGAGCATCAAGATCGCCTCCAAGGCCATCGGCTGGCCCGAGGCCCCGACCAAGCGCGCCTACGAGCTCATCCGCCCGCTGCTGTCGACGGATGGGCGCATGGACCTCGACGCGATGAAGTTCATGCAGGACACCCTTCTGGAGCTGGGCGTCCTCAAGACGCGGCTGCCGCTCAGCGACATGTACACGCCCGAGTTCACACCGGTGAAGCTCTAACCCGGCCCGCAGCTACGGTTTCAGCATTACTTTGATTGCGCGGTCTTCCTTCTTGTCGAAGATCGCGTAGCCCTTCGGCCCGTCCGCGAGCGGCAGGGTGTGGGTGATGATGCGCGTCGGCTGGAGCTTGCCCGTCTGGATGAGCGGCATCAGCGGCAGGATGAAGTTGCGCGCGTTGCAGATGCCCATCTTGAGCGTCAGGTCCTTGAAGAACGCGTCGCGCACCGGGAAGCCGATCGAGTTCTCGACGTAGACGCCCACCGACGAGACCGTGCCACCCGGCCGCACCGCCTGGATGGCCTGGCCGAAGGGCACCTCGTGGCCGACGCACTCGAGGACCGCGTCGGGGCCGCGCCCGCCGGTGAGCCGCCGCAGCTCGGCGACCGGCTCGACCTTGTCGAGGTCCACCGGAATGCCGCCCATCTCCTCCGCGAGCTTCAGGCGATAGTCCACGCGGTCCACGACGTACACGCGCGACGGGCCGAAGAGCTGCGCCGACTGCAGGGCGAGGAGCCCCACCGGCCCCGCGCCGAACAGCGCGACCGTGTCGCCGGGGCGGATGCCCGCGTTCTCGGCGCAGAAGTAGCCGGTCGAGAGGATGTCGCCCAGGAAGAAGACCTGCTCGTCGGTCATGCCGGCGGGCACCTTCTCGCACATGTGATCGGCGAAGGGGACGCGGATCCATTCGGCCTGGCCGCCCGGGTACTGCTTGCCGAAGCGCCCGCCGAAGACCGCGCGCCCCGTGGTCGTGCACTGGGTCGGCAGGCGCATCCGGCACCAGTCGCAGGAGCCGCAGGAGATCGAGAAGGGCGCGATGATCCTGTCGCCCTTCTTGACGCGCGTGACCCCCGCGCCCACCTCCTCCACCACTCCCATGAACTCGTGCCCCATGACCGAGCCCGATTCGACGAGCGGCGGCCCGCCGGGAGCGGCGCCCCGGCCGTGGTAGGGGTGCAGGTCCGAGCCGCAGACCGCGCTCGTCGTGATCCGCACCACGACGTCGGTCGCCTCCATGATCTTCGGGTCGGCCACCGATTCGACCCGCACATCGCCGGTCCCGTGGAACGTGATCGCCTTCATCGGATCGCCACCCTCCGTCGCTCAGTTTCGTATTGGACCAGCGCGGCGCCGCCGCGCACGGTCGACTGCTTGCTCTGCGGCACGATCTCGACGCGAGTCGACTCGAGCGCTCGCGCGAAGGCGTAGCGCTGGAGCTGCGTGTGAATGCGGAGCTCGAGCGGCTTGAGCGACTCCGCCACCCCGCCCGTGACGATGAGGCGCTCCGGGTTGAGGCCGTTGACGATCACCGCGAGCCCGGCGCCGAGCGCGCGGCAGACCTCGGTGACCACCTCCTGGCAGGTCGGGTTGCCCTCATCGGCCATGCGGAACACGTCGGCGGCGAAGACATTGCGTTTAAGACGCTCTGTTCCCATGAGCCCGATGTCCGTGCCCGAGACGTACGTCTTGAGGCAGCCCTGCCCGCCACAGATGCAGGGGCGTCCGTCGAAGTTGATCGGCACGTGACCGAGCTCGCCGCCGAAGCCGCCCTGCCCGCGCACGAGCCGCCCGTCCTGGATGATGCCGCCGCCCACACCGGTGCCGATCGCGAGCACGACGAGAAAGCGGGCGCCCCGTCCCGCGCCGAACATCCACTCTCCGAGCGCCAGCACGTTGACGTCATTGTCCACGTAGACGGGGATCCCGGTTTCGGCCGCGACCGTCGCCGCGAGCGGCGCGCCCGCCAGCTCCGGCACGTAGTGGACGTTCTGGCCGATGACGCCGCGCTCGGCGTCCACGGTGCCCGGCACGCCAATGCCGACACCCTCGACGATCACGCCGAAGGCGCGCGCCGTCAGGTGCATCCGCTGGATCACGTCGAGGATGGTCGCGACCGCGGTGCCGGGGCCGCGCTTGTGGGTCGGGTCCTGCGCCTGGGCCAGCACCTCGCCGTCGGAGGTGACGAGCCCGGCCGCAACCACCGAGCCGCCAAGGTCCACACCGATGAGACCCCGCTTCGGCATCAGCAGTTCCCGAAGTGGGCGAGGCGGATCCTGTTGTCCTTCGCCGCCTGCCTGGCTGCCGGGTCCGTCAAGCCCGCGAGCTCGGTCTCGCGCTGGCGTCCGTAGCGGCTGTAGGCGAGCTCATCGTCGAAGTAGCCCGGGTGGGTCATGAACTCCGAAAGGCCCGCGGGGAGCGCGGCCAGCTGCTCCAGGACCCGCTCGCGCGACCAGTAGGCCTGCGCGCCGGACTCGCCCATGAAGTGGTCCGGCGTCCTGAGACCAAGAGACCTCGCGGCTCGGCGCACCTCCGCGTCCTGGCTTCTCACGGGCACGCGGAGCGCCCGGGCGAAGTCGAGCACCACCCCCAAGACGGGCTCGAGCCGCCCGACGTGGTGGTGGGTGTCGAGGTGGGTCGGGAAGCGTCCCATGATCCCCCTGAAGACATCGATCTGGGTGCCAAGCTCGATGCGCGCCTCGTCGAGCTTGGCCCGCGCCGCGGCCTCGCGCGCGTCGCGGACGAACCGGCCCTCGGCGTCCACGAGCGAGGGCACGCGCTTGGGATCGGCGACGGGCGTCCCGAGTGTCAGGTTGAGGTGCACGCCGACGCCGAGGGCCGAGGCCTTGAGCTCCTCCACCTGTGCAGGCGGGATGGCGCGGTTCACGAGAACGGTGGTGCTCGTGACGATGCCGTTCCGGTGGCCCTCGAGGATGCCGCGGCTCACACCGGCCGTGAGGCCGAAGTCGTCGGCGTTCACGATCAGGACCTTTGGTTCCGCGGCTGGGGCTCCCGCGGCCGGCGTGCCCGCGGCTGGCGTGCCCGCGGCTGGCCTTGAGGTCATCGGGGCCTCGTTCCCTGGACCACGAGACGCTCAACCGTGGCGGGCATGCCGGCCGCCCGCAGGGCCCCTTCCGTGTCGAGGCCGCGGATGTGCTCGAGCCGCTCGTAGCCGATCCGCGGAAAGCCGTGCGACTCGCGGGCGAGGATGGACGGCTCGAGTCCAGCCGCCTCCAGCCGCGCGCAGGCGCCCTTGGGCCCGAGGAAGCCGAATAGGGTGAAGATGAGCCGGCCGCCGGGCTGGAGGTGCGCATGCGCGCCGGCGATCACCCGGTCGAGAAGCTCCCAGCCGTCCACGCCGCCATTGTCGGCGGCCGCGCTTGGGTCGTCGCGCTCGCGCCCCGGCGGCGTCGGCATCTGGGGCGGGCTCGTGCAGATGAGATCGAAAGCCTGCCCGCGGGCGGGCTCGAAGCAGTCGCCGAGACGCACCTCAAGCCGGTCGGCGACGCCGTTCAGGAGCGCGTTGGCCCTGGCGCACTCGACCGCCGCCGGCACCACGTCGGTGGCGAGGACGCGGCAGCCCTCGCGCGCGGCCAGCACCGCGGCGAGCCCGACACCGGTGCCGATCTCGAGCACGGTCTCGCCGGAGCGGAACTCGAGATGGCGGCAGAAGAGGAGCGAGCCGGCCTTGGGAGGCTGGACGCCGTCGGCGACGCGGAACGCGCAGCCGCGGTAGAGGAAGAGGAGCAGGCCCCCGTCGGCCGTCACGGCTTCCCCATCACCCTCCGGAAGTAGAGGCGGAGGGCTTCCTTGAGCTGGGCGCGGGCGCCGGGCTGCGTCTGGGCGTCCTCGAGGAGCTCGAGCTCGATCTGGAGCGGCACGCCTTCCTTCTTGACGCCGTCGAGCTCGGCCGTCAGCCCGCAGCGCTCGTCGGACTCGGTGAACACGATCTTGGCGCGCGTGAAGCTCTTGTCGTCCTGGGCGATCTGCTCGATCGTCTCGGTCAGGAGGCGCGTGATCGCGTCCTGGTCCGGGCCCATGACGGTGGAGAACCCCGTAGTCAGGCGGATCTCGGCCATTCAGCTGCCCGGCTCGTAGACCTTGAGGATGTCGGCATGCGTCTTGGCGGCATTGGCGCGGATGGCGAAGCTGATCGCCTCGCGCACCTCGTCCTCGCTCGCTCCCGCGGCCCTGGCGCCCGCCAGGTCACGCTTGGCTCAGTGGGTGTTGCCGGCGGCCAGGTTCGCCGCGAGGTAGCACAGGTACGCCGTCTTGGCGTCGAGCGCCCCCTTCTTGTACTTCCACGACGCGATCACTTTCTCTTCCATGCGCGTGCTCCTTTCAGATGCCCGCGGCCGCGGCGTCGTGGAAAGGGTCGAGGCCCGCCTCGAGACCCTTCTTCGTGACGCGGATGGCGACGGGACGCGAGAAGTAGAGCGTGCCGGGGTCCGTGCGCTTGGGCACCACCGTATGCCCCATGCGCCCGAGGGCCTTCAAAGACGCCTCACCGACGCGGTCGTCCACCCAGAGGTCGCCGCCTTCCGTGTGCAGACGCGGCGCCTCGATGGCCGCCTGCGGCGAGTCGCCCAGGTCCACCATGTTCGAGATCACCTGCGGGATGGCCGAGACGATCTTGCGCCCGCCCGGCGCTCCCACTGCGAGATAGGGCTCGCCCTTCCTGAAGCCCAGCGCCGGCACCATGTTGACCAGCGGCCGCTTGCCAGGGCCAACGGAGTTGACGCGCCCCGGCTGGGGATCGAACCAGATCATGCCGTTCTGGAGCAGGATGCCCGTGTCCGGCACGACCATTCGCGAGCCCCACAGCGACACGGCCGTGTTGGTGAGGGAGACCATGTTGCGCTGCCGGTCCACGGCGCAGAGGTGCGTGGTGCAGTCGGCGGCGCGCCCGCCCAGCTCGTACCGCCACGGGTCGGGCGCCGGGCGCGCGCTGCGCGGCCCGTTGGGCTTGAGGCCCGAGGCCGCCTTCGCCGCGTACTCGCGCGAGACGAGCCCCTCCCACGGCGCCTTGACGCGCTCGGCGTCGCCCAGGTGCTCGAGCCTGTCGAGGAAGGCGCGGCCCACTGCCTCCGCGCGAAGGTGCAGCCCCGTCGCCGTCTTCCACGTCGTGCGCGCCTTCGGGAACTGGGCGAGGATGTTCAGCGTCTCGAGCGCCGTGATGCCACCCGTCGCGCCGGGCGAGAACGCCAGCTCGAGACCGCGGTACTCGCCCATCAGCGCGGGCAGCACCCGGGGGGCGTAGCGCGCGAGATCGTCCTTGGTGAGCATGCCTCCCTTGACCCACATCTCCTCGTGGATGGCCTGCGCGATGGCGCCCGTGTAGAAGACCGCGGGGCCGTCCTTGGCGAGAAGTCTGAGGCTCCGGGCGAGGTCGGGCTGGCGGAAGACTTCGCCGTCGCCGAGGGCCGGCGTCCGGTAGATATAGTGCCCGTCCCGGAGGTAGTTCTTGGCCGTCGCGGGAAAGGCCGCCAGCTCCTGGCAGAAGATGGCCGTCGTCAGCGCCACGTACCAGTCCGGCACGAAGCCGTCTTCGGCGAGCGTAATCGCGGGCTGAAGGACGTCGGCCAGGTCCATGGTGCCCCAGCGCTCCAGCGCAAGCGTCAGCCCCGCCACCGAGCCCGGCACCGCCACCGAGCGCGGCCCGAAGACGTTGGCGTCGTCCACCACGCACCGCCACGGGAAGAGGCCGGTCGAGACCCCCTCGCCCAGCTCGAAGCAGGTCTCGTAGGCCGCGGCCGGCGCCTCGACGTTGAAGTCCACGCAGAGCGTCTCGCCGCGCTTGGCGAGATGGACGAGCATCGTGCCGCCGCCGGCCAGCGAGGACATGAAGGGCTCGACGACCGGCATCGCGAAGGCCGTCGCCACGGCCGCGTCCACCGCGTTGCCACCCCGCTTGAGGATGCCGGCTCCGACCTCGGCGCCCAGCGGGTGCTCCGCGACCACCATGCCCCGGAGCGCCAGCGGCGTGCGCTTCGTCGCGGAAAGCGTCGAGCGGATCATGCGGCCTCCTTGAGGAACTCGAAGGGATGGAGCCGGCAGCTCCACACGCCGGCGTCGTTCTGGATGAGGAAGCACACGCGCACGCTCGGGCCCGCGTGGGCCGTCCAGAGGAAGGCCGCGGCGTCTTCCGCCTCGCCGCACTCGTCGCAGACCCAGGCCGTCCCGAACTGCTCGGGCTCCTGCCGCGCCGCCGCATAGGCCTCAGGAGTGACGAACAACGGCCGCTCCCCGGGCAGGAACGCGCCGATGTCGTCGAGGTAGGGCAGCAGCGGCCGGGCGACGGTGCCGCGCCACGCATCGAGCACGGGCAGCACCGGCGTCTCGACCCCGGCGGCGACCAGATCAAGCGACGGGCTCATCTCACCGCGCGCCAGCAGACAATGCTGAAGGAACCCGCGGAGCTCGGGGAGACCGACCTGGCCGCGGTAGAGGAGCCGGGCGAAATCCTCGCGCTCGACGGGAGCCAGGAGGAAATAGGGCGAGGCAGGCGGGATATCGAGCGCGGGTCCGGCCACCTGGTACAGCGGCATGCCGTCGGCGCTCTCCCCCCGCCCGCTGTACCAGACTAGGGTAGCGGCGTCACCGGGCGCGATCCACGAGGGCAGCTCGGCCATCAAGGCTTTCAACGCGCAGAAACTATACCATCACCCGCCGCCGAGAGCGGTTCGAGATACCATCCCGGCCACGCGGCGCAGGTCGCCGAGAAGGGTCCAGATGCGAGGCGGCGCCCGAAGGGCCGCACGCGAGGCGTACTCCTGTACGTTGAGCGTGCGGTCGAGGGCGCCAACGAAGCAGATGGGCCCTTATCGGCGGCCTGCGGCTACTGGTCGTCGTCCTTGGCCCACCTCCCCCGCACGCGGATCATGCTGACCACGGCCTTGTCGTCGATGTAGAGCACCCAGCCGAGCGGATAGACCCAGGCCTCCTTGGCCTTGCCCTGGACCTGGGACCAGTGCCGCCGCGCCAGCGACGCCATCAGCGCCGGATCGATAGTCCGCTCGTCGGGATCCTCCAGCAGCACCTTGACCTCTTCCTTCGTGCTGCCGATGCTGACCTGGCGCCAGAAGCGGAAGGTGCTGTAGCGCGTCTCGTTCTGGAGGTCCGGATGCTCCCGCAGGTACTTGAAGACCTTGTCCTCCAGCTGCTCTTCGTAGTGCCGCTTCTCGTCCCAGCCCATATCCCGGCCGTTGGCGGCGAAGGAGCGCGCGATCTGTATCTCCTGGGCGATGGGCCCCCGCGTGGTCTGCTCGACGTTGGGTTGCGGCGTCGCGCAGGCGCCCGCTATGAGCCCAGCCGCGACGACCCCGGCCAAGCGAAGGGCACGCATGAGGACCTCCTCCTTTTTTAAATAACCGACAGCGGACTCTAGATCAGGGCGGACTCGAGCACGATCCCGCGGTCCACCACCCGGGCCGCCCGCCCGAGCAAGCCCGCAAGCGCCTGCGGCACCTCGGGCGCTTCCCCGAGCTGGCGCAGCAGGTCGATGAGGCGCCGGAGGGCGCGGATCAAGTCGCCCTCGTGGCCGCCGAACGACTCCTCCACGATACCAGACCAGTCGTCTTCCCCGGAAGCCCAGCGGAAGACCGAGGGCATGAAACCGGTCGACACCCCGACGGGCATGGGCAGATGGTGGTGGCGCTGGACCTCGAGCACGGTGTGGGCCACCGACTCCAGGTCCTGAAGCTTGCGCTTGAGCTTGGGGCGCTTCTTCAAGAAGAGCCGAGCCACGGCCGAATCCCCCGAGCGCGACTCCTCGATGAGACACGAGCAGAGGGCCGCGGCTTCGGCGAGCGTCGTGTCCTCGAAGACGCCGCGGTCGACCATCTCCGAAATCAGGAGCTCGTTGTCGTGCCGGAGGCCGGCGATGAGCTGCCCCTTGGTCAGGAGCTTGTTGTCCTGGACGGCACCGAAGCGCTCGAGCACGGCGACCACGCGGCAGAACTCCTGCCAGTAGGCGTTCTTGAAGGCGTCGAGCATCTCGCGCTTCTGCCCGAGCCGGCCCTCGAGCGCCTCGAGCCCCTTCCAGGCATGGTCGCATTTGCTCTGGCTGCCCCAGGGGCACCGGTGGCACTCGATGGCCGCGAGCTCGCCCTCGGGCCCCCTGCTCCGCTCGCGCTCGACGAGCTCGGGAATCGAGAGCCCTTCGAGCTGCTCGGAGAGGCTCTTTGTCCGCCGCTCCCAGTCGCGCGGCAGGTGGAGCGGCGGCGTCTGCCAGAAGATCTTCTTGAAGTTCCCTTCCTTCATCTGGACGGTGACGCCGTGGGGCAGCAGCACGGTCACGAGCATGCGGTGGCGGCGCGGGTCGAGGCCGCAGATGAGCCCGAGCGAGGCGCCGCTCTTCCGCCTCACCAGCGCCAGGCGCCCCGGCTCGGCGTCGGCGGCTCCACGCGCGCCGCGCCCGGACTTCCCACGCGCCATGCGCTGCTGCTCGAGCTGGGCGCGCGCAGCGCGGTAGCGGCCGATGCGCGGGAAGTCGCCGCACGGCGCCTCGAAGCTTCGGCCGTCGGACAGCGCCGTCTCGAGGCTTGCCACCTCCGCCTCGAGGCCGCGGATCTTCTTGAGGTTCTGGTACTGGCCGAACGACGATTCGACCGTGCGCCGGACGGTCGCCATGTCCTGCCCCGTCGCCAGCAGGAGCGCGACGGAGCCGTAGCCCAGCTTGAACTGGCTCATGACCGGCTCTGGCGGGCCGTCCACGACGCGCATCATGTCCTCGAGGCCGTCGCGGACATCGAGCGCCATGACGCACTTGCCCTCGGGGTCGATGCCGCGCCTGCCTGCCCGGCCGGCCATTTGGGTCAGCTCGTTATGAGTGAGCGAGCGGAAGCCGCGGTCCGTGCGCTTGGTCAGGGACTGCAGCACCACGCTCTTGGCGGGCATGTGGATGCCGAGCGACATGGTCTCGGTGGCGAAGACCATCTTGCAGAGCCCTCGCTCGAAGAGGAGCTCGATGAGACGCTTCACGGAGGGCAGCACGCCCGCGTGGTGGAGCCCCACGCCCATGCCGAGCGCCTGGAAGATCGACTGGTTGAGCGGGGACTCGGCGATGGTCGGGGTGTCGGAGACGGCTTCGCGGATGGCGTCGTCCACCTGCTGCTGCTGGATCTTGCTCAGGAGCGGCTTGCCCTCGGCCAGCACCGTCTCCATCGCCCGCTCGCAGCCGGCGCGGCTGAAGATGAAGTAGATGGCGGGCAACCAGCCGCGCGTTTCCAGCTCGTCGAGCATCACCGTCGGATCCACCACGCGGCGCGTGTACCACCGGCCCTTGTCGTTGTGGCCGCCCTCGCGCTCCTGGCCGAGGAGGCGCACCTTGCCGTTGCGGACCGCGTCGTAGGCGTGGAGCTCCCCCGAGAGATCGGCCACGAGGTACTGGAGCGGCACGCTGCGATGCGGGTGAGTGATGGGGACGATCGGGCGGTGAACGAGGCTGATCCAGTCGGCGATCTCGGCGATGTTCTTGACCGTCGCGGAAAGGCCCACCAGCGCGACGTCCTTAGGCGCGTTGACGATGATCTCCTCCCAGACGGTCCCCCGCCCCTCGTCGCCCATGTAGTGGCACTCGTCCAGCACCACGAACTCCAGGCCGTCGAGGCCGCCCGTGTAGAACATGTTGCGCAGGATCTCGGTGGTCATGACGACGACGGAGGCGCGCGCGTTGACCTTGACGTCGCCGGTCAGGATGCCGACGTGCTCCGGGCCGAACTGCCGGCAGAAGTCGGCGTACTTCTGGTTGGACAGCGCTTTGAGCGGCGTCGTGTAGGCGATGCGGCGCTGGCGCGCGAGCGTGGCGTGAATGGCGAACTCCGCGACCAGCGTCTTGCCGGAACCAGTCGGCGCCGACACGATCACGGACTTGTCGTCCTGGATGGCGCGGATGGCGTCCAACTGGAAGGGATCCAACGCGAACGAGTAGCGGGCCTTGAATGACTCCAGCAGGTCGTTGCTCACGTCCAAGCCTCCCCTCGCCGCGTCATCACCTTAGCACGGTCTTGCGGGGGCGGGAAATCCCGCTTAGGCTGTGGTGCATGAAGCTCACCGGCAAGGTCGCCCTCATCACGAACGTCAGCGAGTTCATGGGCCCCGCGATCACGGAGGAGTTCTGCCGCGAGGGAGCCTCGGTCGCTCTCCACGACCGCAACGAAGCCGCCGCCGCGCCCATCGCCGTCATCGCCGCCGGATTGGGGCGCGAGGCGCAGGTCCTCACCGGCGATCTGACGCGCTCGGCCGAGGCCGACCGCGTCGTCGACGCGGTGGTCGCGCGCTTCGGCCGGCTCGACATCCTCGTCAACAACAGCGCCAACCCGCCCACGGGCAGTCCGACCGAACAGGTCACGGACGCCCAGTGGCGCGCGATGATGTCGCGGCTCCTCGACGAGCCCTTCTACTGCCTGCGCGCGGCGCTTCGCGTGATGCGCCCGGCCAAGCGCGGCAAGATCATCAACATGTCCTCGGCCGCGGCGTTCCCCGGGCTGGCCAACTACGCGGCGTACTCGGCGGCGCGAGCGGGCGTCAACGGCCTCACCAAGGCCGTCGGACGCGAGGTCGCGCGCGAGGGCATCCAGGTCAACGCCATCGCGCAGAACTACGTCGAGAACCCGACGTACTTCCCGACGTCGCTCACGAACGACCCGCAGAAGCTCGCGCGCATGGTGAAGAACATCCCGGCGGGCAGGCTCGCGCGCGGCGAGGAGTCGGCGCGGCTCGCGGTATACCTGGCCTCGGAAGACGCCGACTTCTTCGTGGGGCAAGTGATCCCGTTCTCGGGCGGATGGGTGACGCCGTGATCGTCTCGCATGTCGGGATCACGGCCGCCGACGACTACCTCGAGCGCCGGGCCGCCCACCGTGAGGCGCATCTCGCGCGGATCACGGAGCTCCGCAGGCTCGGCTTCGTGGTCGGCGGCGGCCCTTCGCCCGACGGCAAGACGGCCGACATCGTCTACCGCTCACCGCAGGCCGGCGACCTGACGCGGTTGATCGAGGAAGATCCGTACTGGACAGGCGGCGTCTGGAAGGCCTGGCAGCCCCGCGACTTTTCCCAGTTCCTCGAGCCGTGGGAGATGGTGCCGCTCGTTGTCGACGGCTCGCGCAAGGTGACGATCATGGAAGGCGAGGCGCCCGACGTCGAGATGGCCTCCTTCGCCCTGATCGAGGCGCGCGGCGGAGGCCGCATGGCCTTCGGAGGCTTCTTCCCAGGCGGCGCCACATGGGCTCTCATGCGCTCGACGGAGCCGGACACGGTGCTGGCAGAGCTCGCAGAGACCGGATTCTGGAAGCCCGGCAGCCTCACCACCCGCCCCCTGCTGCACGTCCTGTAGCTCCCGCCCCTCACCACCCCTCGAATCCCGGCGGCCCCAAAAGGCCAGAAGTTTTGGTTGACACAACTTTTTCCATTAGGTATACCTAACTAACATTCACTTAAACGGGGGAGCGCGATGACGGCATTGGTGAAGGCAGGCATCGGGGCGCTGGTCCTGGGCGCCGCGCTCGTGGCGGCGTTCCCGTCGGGGGCCCAGGAGGTCCCGGAGGTCGCGCTCCAGATCGAGCAGAACCGCTTCCAGCCGGAAGAGATCCGCGTGAAAGCCGGCCAGGCCTTCGTCCTGGTCATCACGAACAAGGACAAGGGGCCGGAGGAGTTCGAGAGCAAGGACCTCAGGATCGAGAAGGTCATTCCCGCCGGCAAGACCGTGCGCCTTCGGATGCCCGCGCTCAAGGCCGGCAGCTATGCATTCGTGGGCGAGTACCACGAGAAAACGGCCAAGGGCCGGATCATCGTCGAGTAACCCGTGGGGGCCACCTTCATCATCACGCTTCGCGAGGCCTTCGAGGCCTCCCTCCTCCTCGGGATCGTCTACACCTATCTCAACAGGATCGGCGCGCGCGACTACTGCCGCTACGTCACCTGGGGCGGACTGCTCGGGCTCGTTGCGAGCGTCGCCATGGGACTCGCGGTCAACCTGATCTCCGGCCCTCTGATCGACCTGGGGCCCGATCTCATCGGCGCGGCCGTCATCTTCCTCGCGGTGGGGCTGCTCAGCTGGCACAGCTGGTGGATGCGGCAGCACGCGCGGGCGATGACGGGCGAGGTCTACCGCCGGATCGAGGCCGCGCGCGCGAGCCGGCGTCTCTGGCTGGTGGGGCTCATCGCCTTCACCGGAGTCTTCCGTGAAGGCGCCGAGACCGTCCTCTTCCTCTGGGGCCTCATGGCCGAGGCGACGACCGGCTCAGGCTGGGGCAACGTGGCGGCGGGCGTCGCGGGCGTGGCGGCCGCGGCGGCGCTGGGCTGGCTCGTCTTTCGCGCCGGCCAGAAGCTGAGCCTGCGTCACTTCTTCGGCGCCACCACCGTGCTGATTCTCCTCTTGGCCGCCGGACTCCTGAGCACGGGCGTTGGCAAGCTCCAGGCCCTGGGCGTCCTGCCGATGGGCGCGGCGCTGTGGGACACCTCGTGGCTGCTCAGTGACCGGAGCGGGATCGGGAGCTTCCTCTCGGGCCTCGTCGGGTACCGCGCGCGCCCGTCCGGCGCGGAGGTCGCGGCATACGCCGTCTACGTGCTGGCGATGGGGACGCTACTCTTCCGCCCTCTCCGGCGCGCGGTGGCTGGGCGATGAGCGGACGGCCCGCCAAGCCCTTCGACTATCGAGTGCACGCCGGACTAGTCTGGGAGTTCCAGGCACGGTAGAATCGCCGCCCTGATGCGCCTGCTGCCGGACATGGTCGTCTCGGAAGGCCGCTGGTACGGCGACCATGTCATCACGGTCAGTGACGGCCGGATCGCCGGCGTGGCTCCGCTTACCCCGGGCGATGGGAAAGCCACACACATCACGCGCCTTCCCGGTAAGGCGCTCCTCCCCGGCACCGTCAACGCGCACTGCCACTCCTTCCAGTCGCTCCTGCGCGGGCTCGGCGATGACCTCGACTTCATGGCGTGGCGCGACCGCGTGCTCTACCCGTACTCGACGCGGCTCGACCGCGAGGGCATCTACCTGGGCGCCGCCTTCGCCTTCGCTGAGATGCTGCTCCACGGCGCGACGACCTGCGTGGACTTCTTCTACCTCCAGGACGAAGGGAACGACAACGCCGAGGCCGTGATCCAGGCGGCGCGGGACGTCGGCATCCGGCTGGTGCTGGCGCGCGCGATGTACGACTGGGAGGGAGCGCCGGCGCGCTACCGGGAGAAGCCGGCCGAGGCGGCCAGGCGCACCGCGGATCTGATCGCCAAGTACGCGACGGATCCGTTGGTCCGCGTGCAGCCGGCGCCCCACAGCCCCCACGGCGCATCGCCCGCCATGATCCGGGCCGGCTTCGAGGTCGCGCAGTCGGCCGACACGCCCTTCCACATCCACGTGGCGGAAGGACAGTACGAGGGGGAGCGGACGCTCAAGGAGCACGGCGCGACGCCCATTCGCTACCTCGACAAGCTCGGCGTCCTCGGTGAGCGCATGATCGGCGTCCACTGCGTCTGGCTGGACGACGAAGAGATCAGCCTCATGGGCGAGCGCCGCGCGGGGCTCGCCTACTGCCCGGGTTCCAACATGATCCTGGGAGACGGCATCACGCGGATCACGGAGATGCAGGACGCGGGAATCCTCATCGGCCTCGGCACGGACGGCGGCTGCACCAATAACCGCCTCAGCGTCTTCGAGGAGATGCGCATGGCCGCGCTGCTCCAGAAAGTGCGGCATCTCGACGGCACCCGGGTCCCCGCGGAGCGGGCGTTCCAGATGGGGACGCTCGACGGCGGCAGGCTCCTCGACCTACAGGTTGGCGACGTCAAACAAGGCATGCTGGCCGATTTCGTCGCCGTGGACCTCGGTCACCCGTCGCTCCACCCGCCCACGAACTTGCTCAAGAACGTCGTCTACGCCATGTCGCCGCAAGCCATCACCGACGTGTGGGTCCATGGGCGTCAGGTCGTGAAAGACCAGAGGCTCACCATGCTCGATCAGGACGCGCTCATGGAGCGGGTGAGAACGCTCACCCGGGGCTGGACCACGGAATGAGCGACCTGCTCGAGACGGTCGAGATCGAGACGGGCCGCGAGCCGCGCGCCGCCGTCATCTGGCTCCACGGCCTCGGCGCCGACGGCCACGACTTCGAGGCCATCGTCCCCGAGCTGGGGATGCCGGCAGCGGCGCCTGGAGTCCGATTCGTCTTCCCTCACGCCCCGCTCCAGCCCGTCACCATCAACGGCGGGGCCGTCATGCGGGCCTGGTACGACGTCACCGGTGACGGCCGCCAGGACGCGGCGGGCATTCGCTCGTCGCAGGCCCGCGTCGAAGCGCTCATCGCCCGCGAACGCGCGCGCGGCGTTACCGCGCGCTCCATCGTGCTCGCCGGCTTCTCCCAGGGCGGCGCGATCGCGCTCCAAAGCGGGCTTCGCCACCCGGAGCGCCTGGCGGGGATCCTGGCGCTCTCCACCTACCTCCCGCTCCCCGACACAGTGGCGAATGAGGCCCACGCGGCGAACCGCGACGTGCCGATCTTCATGAGCCACGGCATCCAGGATCCGGTGATCCCGCTCTCCTGGGCCACGCGGTCGCGCGACCACCTCGTAGCGCTCGGCTATGCAGTCGAGTGGCGCGAGCACCCGATGCCGCACGCGGTCTGCGCCGAAGAAATCGAGGACGTCGGCGCCTGGCTCCGAGTCGTCCTCGCCCCAGCCTAGAGGATCCGGCAGGCCTCCTCGAAAGACGGGCGCGGGTTGCGCGGGTGAAGCCGCGCCGGGTCACCGTAGCCCAAGTTACAGAGAAAATTCGACTTCCAGCGCCCGTCGGGGAAGAACTCGGCGTCGAGCTTCGCGTTGTCGAAGCCGGACATCGGCCCGCAGTCGAGACCCAGGGCGCGCGCGGCGATGATGAGGTATGCGCCCTGGACGCTGCCGTTCCTGAACGCCGTCGTACGCGCGAGCTCGGCATTCGCGGCGAAGCCCGAGCGCATATCGCGCTGAGGAAAGAGCTTCGGCAGCAGGTCGTGGAACTGGGTGTCGTAGGATACGATGGCCGTCGCGGGCGCCTTCATCGTCTTGTCGACATTGCCCTCGTTGAGGCAGGGCTTGAGCCGCGCCTTGGCCTCCGCCGACTTCACGAAGACCACGCGCATCGGGCAGCAGTTGGCGCTGGTCGGCCCCATCTTCGCCACGTCGTAGACCCGCCACAGCAGCTCGTCCGGCACCGGGCGCTCCTGCCAGGCTGTGTGGGTCCGCGCGTCCTCGAAGATCGCCTTCGTATCGGTCATGTCTCCCCCAGTCAGCAATCGGACGTTGGGTACAGTACGTAGCGGCGCTTGGTCGCGACATGGCGGAAGCCCATGGCCGCGTACATCGTTTGGGGCGTATCCCCGGCGTCGGCGACGATGACGACCGCGTTCGAGCCCCGCGCGCTGCAATCGGCCACGCAGCAGTGGATCAGGGCGGTGCCAAGGCCACGGTGGCGGTAGTCCGGCTCGACGAAGACGTCCTCCACCTGCCCGGCGCCGTCCACGCCGTCCCAGACGGAGGCCATGCCGCGCGCTTCTCCGTTCACGTAGGCGAGCCACTTGCGGACGGGCGGCGTCTTGAGCCGGGCAAGCCGGGCCAGGCGCTCTCCAACTTTGGGGAGCGGGTCGCGTCCGAGCTTGGCGCGCACCTCCGCCCAGTCGAGCTTCTTGAGACGGTCGGCCTCGGCCCAGCCGTTGTCGTCGGCGGCGAGGCGGAGATCCGCCGCTTTCGGCCGGCCCTCGAGCTCGCCCTCCAGCACCATCAGCACGAAGTCGCGCGCCGCGTAGCCCTCGAACACCAGCCGCCCCTCGAAGGTGGGCGGCGTATCGAGGTCTACCTCAAAGCACCGGTGAGGACAGCCGGCGAACTCGCGCTCGGCGCGCGCGAGCACCCCTTCGATCTCGTCGGGAGAATCCGCTCTCACCGACCGCGCGTAGTTGGCGACGTGGATGTCGGGCAGCTCGGGGTTCCTGACGAACACGGCTCCGGCGGCCTTGAACGTCCGGTGGCCGAGCGCCTCGTGCTCCTGGTCGACGCGAAGGGCGACGCGGCCCCAGTCCGTCACGTCAGCCACGCTGCCCGTCAGCCACGCTTGAGCACGCGCAGGACCTCGTCGTGGAGCAGGCCGTTGGTCGCCACCACCGAGCCCGTGTAGATGTCGGGCTTGCCGGCGAAGTCGGTGAGCCGGCCTCCCGCCTCCTCGATGAGGATCTTCATCGGCGCCACGTCCCAGGGTTTGAGGTCGGCCTCGGCGTAGATCTCCGCCTTGCCCGCCGCCACCACGCAGTAGCCGTAGTAGTCGCCGAAGCCGCGCTGGCGAGCCGTCGCGTCCACGAGCCGCTCGAATCCCTGCCAGTAGCCCGCCGCGCGCAGGATGTTCAGGGCCGAGTGGATGAGGAAGGCGTCGCCCATCTTTGAGCACTGCGACACGTGGATCCGCTCTCCATTGGCCCAGGCGCCCTCGCCCTTGCGCGCCCAGTAGAGCTCACCCGTCGTCGGATTGTGGACCACCCCCGTCGTCACCTGCCCGTCTTCCTCGAGGGCGATCAGCACGGCCCAGATGGGGATGTGCCGGATGAAGTTCTTGGTCCCGTCGATGGGGTCGATGATCCACCGCCTCCTGGTCGAGCCTTCCTGGCCGAGTTCCTCGCCGAGGAAGCCGCACCCCGGCGTGGCGCGCCCCAAGATGGCGCGGATCGCCTTCTCGGCCTCCTGGTCGGCCTGGGTCACCGGCGTCTTGTCGGCCTTGATGGTGACCTCGAAGCCGCCCCGGTAGTACTTCATGGCTATCTCGCCGGCGGCCCGCGCGGCCTCGAGGGCCGCCGCGACTGTAGGGTGCTGCGCGTTCACTCCCACTCACCTCGCTCCTCGAGCACCTCCTTGAAGACACGGAGCGCCTCCACCACGACCGGCATGCCGCCGTACGTCACCTGCTGGAAGATGACCTCGGCGACCTCCTGCCTCGTGGCGCCCACGTTCAGCGCCGCGTGAACGTGGGCGCGGACCTCGCGCTCCCGGTTCAGCACGGTGAGTGAGGCGACGGCGCAGAGCTCGCGCTGCTTCTGCGAGATAACCTCGCGGCTGTAGAGTGTGCCGACGAAGAAGAGCGAGAGCTCGCGCGCAAGGTCCTTGTCGAGCTTCTTCCAGTCCTCGAAGCCCACGCCGCCCTTGAGCGTGTGAAAGAGCATCTTCGCCGTCTTCTTGGTCTTCTCCCTGAGCGCCTCGTCCATGGAGATCTCCTAGATTGTCTCGAGGATCCGCACCAGCTCGTCGGGCTGCGAGAGCATCGCGTTGTGGGCGCAGTCCATGTCCACCGGCTTCACGCCGAGCAGGGCCGCGCGCTCGGCGGCCCTCTCGGGCACCACGGCCTTATCTTGAAGACAGCGAATGTAGGTGCGGGGCACGCGCATGCCGTAGAAGACGCGGAGGTTCACGGCCTCGACGAAGGGCCGGAGGGCCTGCGGCGTGAGGAGCGAGATCGCGCTCGATACGCGCGGGTCGCTCCGCGGCATGTCGCCCATCCAGCGCGCCCAGGCGACCTCGGCCGGGTAAAGGAAGGTGCCGTCGCCGCGCGCGGCGGCGTTGCCGGTCATCATCGCGCGGCCGGCGGGCGTCATCAGCGTCCCGGCCAGGCTTCCCCCGTCCGGCACGACCACGGCGGCCAGGAAGACCAGGTGGGCGACGCGTGCGGGGGCCAGCTCCGCGGCCTTCGGGATCACGAGTCCGCCCATGGAGTGGCCGACCAGCACTGCACGGCTGATGCCCTCGAGCGCCATGGCATTCG
>DASYVT010000234.1 GCA_035936835.1 Candidatus Methylomirabilota bacterium
TGAACTGCACCGTCCCGGTCGGCGTGCCTCCGCCAGCCGCCGTCACCGTCGCCGTGAAAGTAACGGACTGGCCGAAGACCGAGGTCGTGGCGGACGAGGTGATCGCCGTCGATGTACTCGCTTTCACGACCTGCGACAGGACCGTCGACGTGCTTGTGTTGAAGTTCGCGTCCCCGACGTATGTCGCCGTGATCGAATGCGCGCCCGCCGAGAGCGAGGAGGTGGCACCGCTGGCCGCCGTCCCGCCGGTCACCGTCACGGGGCTGCCGAAGTTGACACCGTCGATCGTGAACTGCACCGTCCCGGTCGGCGTGCCTCCGCCAGCCGCCGTCACCGTCGCCGTGAACGTCACCGCCTGCCCAGAGACCGAGGGGTTAGTGGACGACGTTATGGCCGTCCTGGTCGAGGCCTTGGGGCCGAAGGCGAAGATAAAGATATTCGGCCCGCCCGTCGACGCCGTGAGAGTAGACGTCCTGGGAATGCCAAGTGAGTAGCTCGTGGCCCCCACCGCACTGATGGCAGCGAGCGCGTCTGCCCGCGTTCCGGCGGCCCCGTAAAAGAGTGTGAACGTGATGGACTCGCCCGGCCCCAGCATGCCGAACGAGAAGTCGAACAGCGACCCCTGATCGGCCGGACCGCCCGAGTAGTCAGTGGATCCGACTGCCCCCGTAAGGGTAGTTGGAGGCGCGCCAGCGAACGGACCCGGGGAGTCCAACGGATTCGCCGATCGGAACCCGTCGGTCGTGGCCCTCAGCAGGTTGGGGGCGGTCCCGAGGTGGATCTCGACGAATTCGCTGAACACGAATGGCTCGATGTCCCAGTCCAGCACGCGCCGGTAGCGGAGATCGCCGATCGAGGTCGAGCCGATGTTCTCTATCGTGATGTCGATCTGATACAGATTTGGTGATGCCGAGGGATGATAGTTGTGTGTCACCCGCACCCGACCGGGGCCAGCCGTCACGACCGACTTGTAGGCGCTGCCGACCGACTCCGCTCTGGTTTTGCCGGTCGTCACAGTGACGCCGGTTAGTGCGTCCACCACGACCAGGCCGGGCGCGAAGGGGTTCGTCGATTCGTTGGCAGCGCCACCGAAGGTCACGGTCGCCGCGTCAGCGTTCGCCACGCCCCACCCTTCGCACAGGCAGCCGGGCGAGAGGGCATCGGCGTTCGTCGGGATGTACCGCAATCCTACAGTGGTTGTCACAGAAGACGGGCCAGACGGTGTGCCACCAGGCACGTTGAGGTCTCCAGCAGGGTTGATCCCCATCTGCACGGTGCCGTTGTCGATGATTGCGGCAGTCCCCGCGGAAGCCGAGCGAACTCCCGAGGCGAGGATACCGACGAACGTCAGGAGGGTCAGCAACGCCGCGAGCTCGACGCTTCGCGACTTCACTTGCCTCCTCTTTTTCCGTCCTTCCAACACCTTGCCCATCAAGCGCACCTCGGAATTGTACACTCGCTCATCGTGCATTCGGATTGGTCACGCCGGCTTCTTCAGCGGTCGGCTCACGCAGAGCCAGACCTCCCGCAATCAGCTTTGCGATCGCTTTTTGAGAACGCTCGTCGCCGAACGAGGCTATGGCGACCGAAACGGGGTATCTGATTCTGTTCTCACCCGCGACGAAAGCTTGAAGTAGCTCATCCATGGCCCGTCGTCCGCCGATCAGCGCGAGGCTGCTTGCGGCGACGCGACGTACTGTTTCGTCGTCCTCGCCCAATCTCGGCAGTAAGGGCTCAATCGCTCTTTCATCTCCTAGGCGTCCCAGCGCTGCTGCCGCGATCGCCCGCATCCGCGGATCGGTTCCCTGAAGCTGCTTCACTAAGGCGTCTGCCGCCCTCTCGGGGGCTAACTCCTTGAGGGCGGCAAGAACGCCGTCGGCGGGGAAGAAAGATCCGTTGTCCAAGCGTTCAAGCAATGCCTCTATGAGTCGCTCTCTCTCCTGCTCTCTCGACGGTTCCCTCAAAGCATTCGCGATCCCTCTAGCGACGTCGGCCCCACCCTCGATTAGGGCGCGTAGCATTTCTGCCGGGTCGCGGACTGCAGGCCCTCCATAATGGGGCGACTTCGTTTCATCTGTTGATTGATGTTGCAGGGCGCGAGCCTCCACGGGCTCGGCCACCTTCCTGGATAGAACAGTGACCGTCGCCAATCGAGGCGTGGGAGCCTCGTTCGGCGCACTTCTGGCCGGATTACTGTCGAGGCCATAAATGAAAATCGAATTGAACCCCTCCAGCAATCGCCTTAGCGCGTGCTCCAAGCGGACGCGATTGATCTCAACAGAGACGCGGTCTTCAGGAAGTTTCTTCGGTGAGGACATCGTCAGATCTGTCTTCTTCGCGATTTCCTGCAGCACTGTGTCTAACGGCGCCTCGCGAGACTTGATGGAGATCAGGTCAGTCGCGCGGTCGTATTGCACCTCGAGACTGAAGGGTGTCGTGGGTGGTCCCTGCCGGCTCTCGGCGACCACTATAAGGGTCGTTGCGGTCGTGACAGTTACAGACTGGGCCTCAGCCACGCCGGTCACGAGGAGGCCCCAAAGTCCTACCAGCACTGGCGAGAGAGGTCGAATGAGAAAGCGAAGGGCCGGCAGCCGCCGGTCCCGCCTCGTCAACCAGGCCCCTGGGGAATCGGCTGCGACACGCAGGGGTGCACCTTCGTCCTTGGCACCCCTAACCCGCCTGCGGACCGCTAGGAAGCGCGTATGCCTTGCTCGCACCGGACTCAGGCCCCCGGAACTGGTGTGGCCATTCGCTCTTTCTCCGCGCTTGGCCAGTAGCAGCATCTATGAATCGGTGAACCGCCGCCAGCGACAAGCGGGAGTGTGGGTGCAAGCGGTACGGTTGTCAATAGGAAAAAGGCTTCGATTCTCAAGAATTTGCGGCTCACGTACGCTCCCCGGAAGCCAAGGACTAGAGCGATTACACCGCGCATCCTGCCCCACGCTGGCCAACCCTAGGCTCCCGATGGGCCGGGTACCGGTGTGCGCGGCCCCGACCCCGACACGCGCTCTCTCCCAAGCCCCGGCCCTGTACACAGGCGGGACTATCGGTACCGCGTCGATCGTTGTCAAGAGGAAACTTCTCTGTGTCACCCCGCGCGCCCGGGAGGCCAAGGTGGGCGAGAATCTTTTGCATGACGGCGGGGTCGTCGATCGTGGCGATCCGCGGCATCCGCCCGGCGCAGCGCGGACAGCGCAGGACGTCCAGGTCGATGGCGCGACGCATCAGCAGAGCCCACGGCCGGTAGCGGGGCCTGGGGGCGCCCTCGCCCCCCGCGCGGGGATCCCTCGCCCGGTCACGCTCCGTGCGGCGATAGGCGACGACGTCCAGCCGCCAGCGCGCGCGGGGGGCGAGCACCCCGTGATAGAGCACCAGGTTGATCTCGGGCCGCGGCGTCAAGTCCGCCAGCTTCCCCAGGAACTCCATCGGCTCGAAGAGCAGATACGCCGTCCCGTCGCTCCAGGGGCGCTTGAGCTCCAGCCGCACACGGCCGTCTCCTAGGAGCCGGAGCCGATCTTCGGCCAGCGGCGGCCTAAGCACGTAACGGCGATGGCACGAAGCCCATTCCCGAAAGCGGCACCGTCACCAGATGGTCTCGACCACCGCACTCGCGCGGATGCGCGCATCGCGGCTGACCAGAGGCACCCCCTCGGCCCTCGCGGTGGCGGCGATGAGCCGGTCGGCGGGGTCGGCGGGGAAGTTGTCGGGGAAGTGCGTCGCCAGCGCAGCAATCGAGGGCGTGATCTCCTTGACGGTCACCCCGCTGCGGTCCACCAGCGCTCCGAGCCAGGTCTCCGGCGTTCCATGGGGGATCACGCGGCCCCGCACGAGCATCATCGCAACTTCCCAGAGGCTGATCGAGGCGACCGCGAGCCCACCGTCATTCGCGGCTCGTCGGATCGCGGCCGCCGCGACGCTCGACAGTCGCCGCGGCTCGAGGCAGAGCCAGAGCCAGGTGTGCGTGTCGAGGACGATCACCGCGGCGGGCGCCGGGCACCGGGCCGCTTGGCTCGCCGTGCAATGCTCTTGCGGCCGACCGCCCTCCACGTCTGGGCGGCGAGGACCGGGGCCTCGATATCATCGACGATTCGCGCCGAGCCGGCCAAGCAGCCGAAGACGTCGGTCGCCGGCGCGTCGGCGGGGACGAGCTTGGCCACCGGTCGGCCCTTCTTGGTGATCACCACCGGAGTCCGGTACTTCTTGACCTCCTCCATCACGCGCAGGCAGCGCGCCTTGAACTCACCGGCCGGCATCGTCTTCATGGTCTCTCCCGTCCGCTCATGGTCATAACGATGTGACCATGATAGCACGCGGCCGGCCTACAGGATGGTGAAGTCCAGCAGCGCGTGGGCGCGGCGCAGCGAGGCTTCGGCCTCGGCCGGCGTCGCGGCGCGGGAGAAGATGAAGCCGAGATAGCGGGAGCCCTCGGGCAGCGGGACGACCGGGTGGCCCTTGGGGATGGAGATGGTGACGTCCTCGATGCCCGCGACGGCGCGCGCGGCCTCGAGGCCGCGGACCTCTTCGAGGATGCCGCCGCGCGGGATCGGGATCATCATGACGCCCGCGGCGGGGCGCTCGCGCTCGAGCGAGGCGATGGGCCAGCCGAGCGCGTGGCGCAGGATGATCTCCTCGAGCGACATGCCGGTGCCGAACCGCAGCGTGCGCGAGCACAACCCCCCGATGGAGCGCGCGGCCAACTCGATGAGCCACGGCCCCGTATCATTAATACGCAGCTCGGCGTGGACGGGGCCGTCTGACAGCCCGAGCGCTCGGGCGGCCTGCCCCGTGCATTCCGCGACTGTCCTTTGCGTCTCCTCGGGCCGCCGGGAGGGCGTGACGTAGATCGTCTCCTCGAAGAAGGGCCCGTCGAGCGGATCCGGCTTGTCGAAGATCGCCAACGTCGCCAGGCTCCCCTCCGTCAGCATCCCCTCGAGCGAGACCTCGACGCCCGGCACGAAATCCTCCACGAGGATCTTCGACGCGCCGTCTCCGAGGGCCTGGACATCGGGCTCGCTGAGGATGGCCGCGATGCGTGTCCACGCCGCGGCGAACTCGACCCGCGTGTCGGCGCGGATGACGCCGCGGCTCGCCGAGAGGACGAGCGGCTTGAGCACGCACGGGAAGCGCGTGCGCGCCGCGACGGCCTGCGGGTCATCCGTGATAGAGAAGACCGCGAAGCCGGGCTGGCGCACCCCACCCCGTGCCAGCGCCTCGCGCATGGCCTGCTTGTTCCGCGTGGCGCTGACTGCGGAGAGCGTGTTGGCGCGGAGCCCCAGCGCCTGGCCGATGGCGGCGCCCACCACGGTGGTCGCGTCGTCGACCGGCACGACCGCGGCGACCGGGCGGGTGCGCGCGTAGTCGCGCATGAGGGCAGCCGCTGCAGCCGGGTCGCCGAACGGCAGGGTCAGGAGATGATCCGGGAGGGCTGCGGCCAGCGTGTTGGGCCGCTCCGCCGCGACCACGAGGTCCACGTCGAGGCGGCGCGCCGCCTCCACGAAGTCCTCGGTGCGGTAGGTCGTCGTCGGGACCAGCAGGAGCAGTCGCGGCTGCGCCGCGGCGGGCGACATGGCGGCCCCATTGGGCCCCGGATGCTGTAAGGTGTCAAGCCGAGCCACGCGTCAAGCCAAGGAGGCATCCATGAAGGGCGGGGTCACGCCATGAAGGTCGGGATCATGCCATGAAGGTCGGGATCATGATCGAAGGGCAGGAAGGGCTCACGTGGGAGCGCTGGTTCCGGCTGGCGCAGGCGGCCGAGGACCTGGGCTACGAGTCGTTGTGCCGCTCTGACCATCTCACCGGCCTCGGCGGCGCTTCCAAGCGGCCGTCACTCGAGACGTGGACGTCGCTGACGGCGCTCGCGCTCCGCACGAAGCGCATCCGCTTCGGCCCCATGGTCTCGCCGTTGACCTTCTACCACCCCGCGCTGCTCGCCAAGATGGCGGCGGCGGTGGACACCCTCTCGGGCGGCAGGCTGGATCTCGGGCTCGGCGCGGGCTGGAACGAGCACGAGCACACGATGTTCGGCGTGCCCTTCCTGACGCTCAAGGAGCGGCTCGACAGGCTCGAGGCGGGAGCGCGGCTCATCCGCTCGCTCGAGAAGGGCCAGCCTGTCACGCTCAAGCAGCCGCACTTCCCACTGGAGAAGGCCGAGAGCTTCCCCCTGCCCGCAACGGGCCGCTACCGCATCGTCATCGGCGGGCGCGGCGAGAAGCGCACGCTCAAGATCGTCGCCGAATTCGCGGATGAGTGGAACGTGACGCGCGTGGACATCGCCGGCTTCACGCAGAAGCGCTCCGTGCTGGCCGAGCACAGCCGCGCCTTCGGCCGCGACCCGGAAGTCATCGCGCGGTCGCTCATGGTCCCCTGCGCCATCGGGCGCGATTCGGCCGAGGTCGCGAAGCGCATCGCCGGCATGCGCGCCATCTTCCCCGCGCTGCCCGCCGACGAGGCCGCGTGGCACGCGGCGTCCTTCCTCGCGGGCTCGCCGGAGCGCATCGTCGCGGACCTCAAGGCCTGGAAGCAGGCCGGGCTCCAGCGCGTACTGCTCCAGACGCTCGACCAGGAAGATCTCCCGGGCCTCGAGCTCTTCGCGCGCGAGGTCATGCCGAAGCTCTGAGAGTGCGAGCGTCGCGCGCTTGAATCCGCTCGTCTACCCGCGTAATCTAGCGCCGCACCCCCCACTAGGAGGCCAACCCGTGACACTCTTCGCGCGCCGATGGATCCGACTCGCCGCCCTGGCCGCCGCGCTCGCGGTGCCGCTCCAGGCCGCCGCCGCCGAGGTCGTCAAGATGGGCGAGCTGCTCGCCATCTCGAACGTCGGCCTCTACATCGCGATGGACAAGGGCTACTTCGAGGCGCGCGGCATCACGGTCGAGGTCGAGCGCTTCGCATCAGGGGCCAAGATGGTCGCCCCGCTCGCCACGGGCCAGCTCGACGTCGCCATCGGCAGCCCGTCGGCCGGCCTCTACAACGCCATCGCGGGCGGCATGGACTTCAAGATCGTGGCCGACAAGGGACAGGCGCGGCCCGGGTACAGCTTCACCCCTCTGGTCGTCCGCAAGGACCTCGTGGACTCCGGCCGCGTCAAGTTCATCAAAGATCTCAAGGGCCTCAAAATCGCCAGCGGCGCCAAGGGGATCAACTTCGACTACATGCTCGCCAAGATGCTCGAGCATGGCGGGGTCGGATTCGACGCCGTCGACGTCGTGTATCTCGGCTATCCGGAGGGCATCAAGGCACTGGCCGCCAAGGCCGTCGACGCGGCCTTCGTCCCCGAGCCGTGGGGCATGCAGGCCGAGCAGCTCAAGGTGGGCGTCCGCCTCTTCCTGAGCGAGCAGACTCCTTCCGTGAGCGCCTTCCAGGTCGCCGTCATCATGTACGCCGGCAAGTTCATCAAG
>DASYVT010000235.1 GCA_035936835.1 Candidatus Methylomirabilota bacterium
CTGCCCGACAAGCAGGACGTCAAGGACGGCGTCATTGCCTACAAGATCGCCGCCCACGCCGCGGATCTCGCCAAGGGCCACCCCGGCGCGCGCGACTGGGACGATGCGCTGTCACGCGCGCGCTTCGAGTTCCGCTGGGAGGACCAGTTCGACCTCTCGCTCGATCCCGAGACCGCGCGCTCCTTCCACGACGAGACCCTGCCGGCCGAGGGCGCCAAGGTGGCGCACTTCTGCTCCATGTGCGGGCCGCACTTCTGCTCGATGAAGATCACGCAGGAAGTCCGTGAATACGCCAAGGCCCAAGGGCTCGCCGACGACAGCGCCGCCATCGCCCAGGGCCTGCGCGAGAAGGCGGAAGAGTTCAAGAAGTCCGGCGCCCAGCTCTACGTCCCGAAGTCCTGACCCGCCGGGCCCCTCTCCTCCTCGACGGGGAGAGGGGCCGCAGTTCGAGCCGAGACGCTCGCTTCGAGCGGTGAGGCGAGGGCTGAGAAGGCGAGGGCGCTGCTCTCTTGTCAGCTACTCCCTGAAGGTCTGCCGCAGTACCCAGATCGGCGCCATCCTCAAGGCCTCTCCCGGGCTCAGGCTGGCCGTGGCTCGCGCGCAGCGGCGCCCGCCGCGTGGAGGAGCGGCTCAGGCGTGTCGGGGTTGATCGAGCAGTCGGGTCCCAGCAGGAGCCGGCGGCCGCCCGTTTCGGCAATGGCGCTCCTCGCGCGGCCCACCAGCGCCGGGCCGGTGAACCCCGCGATATCCGGCTTGCCGGGGAATCCGCCGACGACCGCCCGCCCCGTCTTGAGCTGGCCCTCGGCCAGCGTCGGGTTTCCGGGCACCGTCGCCCAGGAGAAGGCCGTCACCGGATAGTCCAGGAACTCGTCGAAGTGCGCCGCCTCGCCACAGACGTGGAGCAGGTTGAACGGCGCGCGCGCGACGGCGCTCAGGACGCGCAGGTCGTACGGGCGCTGGAAGCGCCGGCACTCGGCCGCCGTCATGAGGGAGCGAGTGGCGAGGTTGGTCGCGTAGAAGAGCCCATCGGCTCCCGCGTCGAGGCAGGCGCCCGCATAGGCACGGAGCGTCACAGCAACGGCATCGAGGGCGTGCTCGAGGGCCGTGGGCGCGGCACGCATCAGCGAGAGCGTCTGCTCCCGGCCGCCCGTCATCAGGAAGGGCATCACCATGAGCGGCGAGAACACAGTCCAGATGATCGGCGTATCCGATCCGACTGCCGCGCGGATCAGCCGCAGGGCCTCTAACTGCTCGCCGAGGGCGCCCGCGAGCGGAGCGGCGGGCTCGAGCTTTGCCAGAGCGGCTTCGCCATCGAGCGGCGCGTGCGTCACCGTGAAGGGCACCGCGCGCTCGCGCGAGGCCCGGTACCGGAGTCCCCACATCTCGGCGAAGCACTGCGCCCGCGACTGCGGCTTGAGGTAGTCCCAGTCGAAGGTCTCGGCGAGGCGCAGCGTCTCCCCGGCCAGGCCCTCGGCGGAGTTCTCCGCGGCGAAGTTGTGCAGCCAGAAGGCGATGGGGACGCGGTCGACGGGTTCGCCGCGGAGCGCCGCCAGGACCCGCTCGCGCTTCGTCGTCATCGGGGTTTCAGCCAGTTCGTCACCGGACGGATCATGTACGGGGCCTCCGGAGGGGCTGTCGCGCGGCGTTACACGGCGTCGGGGTCAATGCCGTGCTCTTTGAGCTTCTTCCTTAGCGTGTTGCGGTTGATGCCGAGCAGCTGGGCGGCTCGGACCTGGTTGCCCTTGGTCTCGCGCATAACCGCGCGGAGGAGGGGCTTTTCGACGAGGCCCACCATGAGACTGTGCAGATTCGCCGAGGCGTGGCCGCGCAGACCGCGCACGCACTCGGCCATCTTCCTCTCGATGATCTCTTCCAGCGAGGCGTCGGCGGCCACGCTCGCCGCGGCGGAGACGGGGCCGATCGGCAGGTGCACGGGCAGAATGACGCCGCCCGAGGCCATGACCATGGCGCGCTGGATCACGTTCTCCAGCTCGCGGACATTGCCAGGCCACTCGTGGCTGGCGAGCCGGTCCATCGCCTCGGGCACGACCACGCGCTCGCCGAGCGTCTCGGAATACTTCGAGAGGAAGTGCTCGACCAGGAGCGGGATGTCACCCCGGCGCTCGCGCAGCGCGGGCAGCGAGAGGCTCACGACGTTGAGCCGGTAGAAGAGGTCCTCGCGGAACTTCCCCGACTTCATCATCGCTTCGAGATCGCGGTGAGTGGCCGCGAGCACGCGCACGTCCATGCGGATCAGCTCGTGGCCGCCCACGCGCTCGAAGGTCCGCTCCTGAAGCGCCCGCAAGAGCTTCACTTGCAGCTCCGGCGGCATGTCGCCGATCTCGTCGAAGAAGACCGTGCCGCCGTGCGCCAGCTCGAGCTTGCCGAGCCGCCGCTCCTTGGCGTCGGTGAACGCGCCCTTCTCGTGGCCGAAGAGCTCGGACTCGAGCAAGGTCGCCGGGATGGCCGCGGCCGAGATGCCGACGAAGGGCCGGCCGGCCCGCCGGCTGTAGTGGTGCAGCGCCCGCGCCACGACCTCCTTGCCCGTTCCCGACTCGCCGCGGAGGAGCACGGAGACATCGCTCGCCGCGACGCGGCCGATCGTCTTGTAGACCTCCTGCATGGTCGGGTGCCGGCCGACGAGCGCCCCGAACTCCCAAACCTCCCTGAGCCCGGTCTTGAGAGAGGTCACCTCCTGCGACAGGCGCCGGGCCAGCAGGGCACGCTCGGCCAGGAGCAGGGCCTCGTCGAGGTCGAAGGGCTTGGCCAGGTAGTCGTAGGCGCCCTTCTGCATGGCCTGTATGGCCGTCTCGACGGTGCCGTGCGCGGTCATGATCACGACCTGGGCATCGGGGCGCTTGTCGCGCACGTGGCCGAGGAGGGTCAGGCCGTCCATGCCGGGCATGCGGATGTCCAGCAGGATCAGGTCGAAGGGCTGCGCCTCGGCCTCCCGGAGGGCGGCGGTGCCGTCCTTGACCGCGGTGACCTGGTAGCCGGCCCCGCGGAAGCCCTTCTCGAGCACCCAGCGGAGCCCGTCTTCGTCGTCGGCGATGAGGATGCGCCCTTCGACCATGGTTGCCATTCTACCGTGCGATCGGGAGGAAGCAGGAGACGGCCGTGCCGCGCCCCGGCTCGCTCGTGACCTGTATTGCGCCCTTGTGCTCTTCGACGATGCGGTGGCAGAGGGCGAGGCCCAGGCCCAGGCCCCGGTCCTTGGTGGTGAAGAACGGCGTGAAGAGCTTGTCGCGAGTGGCCTCGGGTATGCCCTGCCCCTCGTCGGCGATCTGGATCTCGGCGAGGCTCTTCTGGCCCTGGCCCAGGTCCACCTTGGCGAATAGCGGGTTCATGGACAATCGCGTGACGAGCGTGAGACGTCCCCCGCCGGGCATGGCCTCGATGGCGTTGCGCACGAGGTTGTGGAAGACCTGCATGATGCGGTCCTCGTCGGCCAGGATCGGCGGCAGGCTGGGGTCGTAGCGCCGGACGAACTGGACGCCGAGCGAGGTCGCCTCCTCCTCGAGCAGGAGGGCCACGCGCTCGAGGAGCTGGTGGACGTTGAGCGGCACGGCGCGGAGCGTGACCGGGCGCCCGAGGTCCAGCAACATCTCGATGATGCTGTTGACCCGGGTCACTTCTTTGAGTAGAACCGCAGTGTACTCTCCCCAACGGGCCTCGTCCCCGAGCTCGCGCTGCATGAGCTGCACGACGCCGCGGATGGCCGAGAGCGGGTTGCGGATCTCGTGGGCGAGCCCGACGGCCATCTGGCCCGCCGCGGCCAGGGTCTCGCCGCGGCGCACCTCGGACTCGAGCTGGCGGAGGCGCGATATGTCGCGCACGACGGCGACGGCGGAGGTGACCGCCCCGCTCCGGCCGGCCAGCGGCGCCGTCACAAGGCTTACGTGCACGGGGCGGCCGTCGGGACCCTCGATCACGGCGGAGGACTCGGAACGGCTCTCGCCGGTGACGAGCGTGTCTGTCAGATGCCGCACGAGGGAGGTTTCCGGCGGGAAGACCTCCTTGAGGGCGCGGCCGGTCACGCGCCGCGCGGAACGGCCGAGGAGATCCTCCGCAGCCGGGTTCCACAGGATGATCCGGAGATCGGCGTCCACGCCGACGAGCGCGTCCGGCAGCCCGTTCACCAGCGCCTCGTAGTCCAGAAAGGCCATCACGCCAACGCCAGGTCGGGGATGGCGTTCATGGTCAGCGGCGCGCGCTCGCCCGCCTCGAGCCGGTCGTTGCCCGCGGCGGCGATCATCGCCGCATTGTCGGTGCAGAGCCGTCGGGAGGGAACCATGAGCTCCCAGCCGCGATCGACGCACCCACCCTCGAGCGCTCCTCGCAGCTCCGTGTTGGCGGCGACGCCGCCCGTCAGGACCACACGGCGGGTGCCGAGCCGCTGCCCGGCGTGGAGCGTCTGCCGGACGAGCATCTTGACCACCGTCGCCTGGAAGGACGCGGCGACGTCCGCGACCTGATTTGGCGACAGGCTTCCGGCGCGGCGAACGTGCAGGGACACCGCGGTCTTGATCCCGCTGAAGGAGAAGTCCAGGGCGCCGTCGGTCATGTTGGCCGTGGGAAAGCGGATGGCCGTGGCGTACCCGCCGCGGGCCGCGCGCTCGATGGCGGGACCTCCCGGATAGCCCAGGCCCAGGAGCTTGGCGACCTTGTCGAAGGCCTCGCCCGCGGCGTCGTCGCGCGTCTGCCCGACTCGGGCGTAGCGCCGCGGCGCCTCCGCGACGTACAGCGCGGTGTGACCGCCCGAGACGACGAGGGCGAGGAACGGGTAGTCGGGGGTGCGCTCCTCGAGGAAGGCCGCGTAGATGTGGCCTTCGAGGTGATTCACGGCTACTAGGGGCGTGCCGTGCACCCACGCCAGCGCCTTGGCCGCCGAACAGCCGACAAGGAGCGAGCCGACGAGCCCGGGCCCCTGGGTCACGGCGATGCCGTCCAGATCGCGCAGTCCCATGCCGGCCTCGGCCAGCGCGCGGCGGATGACGGGCACGACCACCTCGAGGTGGCGGCGCGAGGCGAGCTCGGGCACCACGCCGCCGTAGGGGGCGTGGACCTCGTCCTGGGAAAGGACGACGCTCGAGAGCACCTTGCGTCCGCCGTCGAGCACGGCGGCGGCGGTCTCGTCGCAGGAGGTCTCGATGCCGAGCACGATCATGATTTACTCAGCCCTCGCCTCACGGCTTCGCCCTTCGGCTCGAACCGCCACACCAGCGGGATCGACCCAGCTCTCGCCTCGCGGCGGCCACCGCCGCCTCTCAGCTCGAACAGCGGGCATCGTCTCAGCTCGCAAGTCAACTACTTGGCCAGCTGGGAGACGGGCACGAGGCGGATGCCGCGGGCCTCCCAGCGCGAGACGTACTCGCGCAGGAGCCGCGCCGTCAGCGGATGCCCGTGCGCGATGACGATCACCTCGCCGCGGCGCTCCGCCCACCAGGCGACCTCGTCCCACCGCACGCGGTCGCCGGCCTCGCCGGCCGCGTGGTCGACGACAATCTGCCGCCGCCCGGCGCGGAGCCCCAGCGCCTTGGCCTCGTCGTAGGCGACGGAGAGGTTGCTCGCGAGCCCGTCCACCAGGAAGAGGCGCCGCCCCGCCAGCACCTCCAGCACCGTGCGCATGCGTGTCCTATCCTCGGTCATCCGCGAGCCCATGTGGTTGGTCACGCCCACGGCGCCCGGCACGCTCGCCAGATGCGCGCCGACCTGCGCCTGCAGCTCCTGCGGGCCCATCGCCATCAGCAGCGCGCCGGGGCCCGGATCCACTTCGGGGAAGCGGTACGGCTCCATGGGAAGGTCGAGGATGACCTCCATCCCCGCCTGCGCGGCTTCGCGCGCCGTCCACTCGGACAGCGGCAGACCCGGCAGGATGGCCACTGTCAGCGGCCGCCGTATGTCCCGGAGCGGGTCAAAGACATCGCGCCGGGCGCCGAGATTGTCGATGATGACGGCCACGCGCGGCGCGCTCACCGGACCCGGCCCCGCCTGGGGGGCCGGCGGCGCCGGCGAGGCGGGCTGCGCCGGGCGCGGGTCCCGAAGCTTTGGGGCCGCGGGGGCCCGCAAGGGCGTTGCGGGAGCCGGCAACGACAACCACGGCAGGCCGAAAAGGCTCACCTCGCCGCGGCGGGACTGCCACTGGTCGAGCCCCACCACGGCGACCAGCAGGACCGCGATGAGACCGGCGAGAGCCGTCCAGACTCGCGCCGGCATGCCGCCCGATCAGCGCGCCGAGGTCTGCGCCGGCGCGCCCGCCGGACGGGTCGTCTTGTCCAGGATCTTCATCCCCTTGAGCAGGTCGAGCGCGCGCTGCAGCTGCGGGTCGCGCTTGAGCTGGTCCATGAGACGCGCCTGCTCGTCGAGCGGCGGCTGCTGCGGCTGCACCTCGGGCGTCTGGCCCGCAGCGGGCTTGGGCGCCTCCACGATGATGTCCGGCGTGATGCCCTTGCCGTGGATGGAGCGACCCTTGGGGGTGTAGTACTTCGCGGTCGTGAGCCTGAGTCCCGAGCCGTCGGAGAGCGGGATGATCGTCTGCACGGAGCCCTTGCCGAAGCTCTGCGTCCCCAGCACCACCGCGCGCCCCCAGTCCTGGAGCGCCCCTGCCACGATCTCGGAGGCCGAGGCGCTGCCCTGGTTGACGAGGATGACGATGGGGAAGTCCGAGTAGATGCGCTTGCCGCTCGCCTGGAAGCGCATGTTCTGGGTCCGCACGCGCCCCTCGGTGTACACGATCAGCTTCCCGGGCTCGAGGAACTTCTCGCTCACCTCGACGGATGACGTCAGGAGCCCGCCCGGGTTGTTGCGCAGGTCGAGCACCAGCCCCTCGATCTTCTTGCCCTTGGAGTACTTCTCGAGCGCGGTCTCGATGTCAGTGCCCGTCTGCTCCTGGAACTGGCGCAGCCTGATGTACTCGATGCCGGGCTCGAGCTCCGCGCTCTTGACGGACTGGACCCGGATCTGCTCGCGGATGATCGTGAAATCCTTCGGCTCCGTCCACCCCTCGCGGATCAGGCTGATGACGATCTTGCTGCCCGGCTTGCCGCGCATGCGCTTGACGGCGTCGGTCAGCTGCATGTCCTTGGTCGAGATGCCCTCGATCTTCACGATGCGGTCGCCGGGTTGGACGCCGGCGCGGTAGGCGGGCGTGCCCTCGATGGGGGTGACGACGGTGAGGACGTCGTCACGCAGCGTGATCTCGATCCCCAGGCCCCCGAAGCTGCCCGAGGTCTCCACCTGCATCTCGCGGTACATCTCGGGGTCGAGGAAGGAGGAGTGCGGGTCGAGGCCCCTGAGCGTGCCCTTGATGGCGCTGTAGATGATCTCTTTGGGGGGCAGCTCGTCGACGTACTGGCTCTGGATGATCGACAGCACCTCGGTGAAGAGGTGCAGGTTCTCGTAGGTCGCCGCCTGCTCGTTGCTCTTGCTGGCCACCCCGCCGCCCAGCGACAGGGTGAGCAGGAGCAGGACCGCCGCGATCATTACCGCCTTCTTCACGTGCCGAAGCGAGCCCATCGTGGTCTCCTTGGTCCTGCTATTTGTCCCCTACCCTCGGGGTCTGAGCCATTGAGCGGGGTCCTGGGGCTTCCCCTGGTAGCGCACCTCGAAATAGAGGCGCGGCCCCTGGAGTGAGCCCGTGTCCCCGACCGTGCCGATCACCTGTCCCTGTCTGACGTCGTCCCCCTCGGCCACCTTCATGTCGGCGACGTGAGCGTAGAGCGTGTAGTACTCGCTGCCGTGGTCCACGATAATCAGGTTCCCGTACCCCCGGAACCAGCCCGTGTAGAGCACGTGGCCCGGGAAGACGACGTGGACATTCGACCCCTCGCCGGCGTCGATGTCGATCCCGTTCCGGAACGTCTTCGTCCCGAAGCGCGGGTTGACGCGCGTGCCGTACTCCTCGACAACCCGCCCTGGCGCGGGCCACTCCAGCCGCCCGCGCATCGCCCCCAGCCCCACTCCCGGCGTGCCCTCACCGGGCGTCGCCTTCGGCGGCTTCGAAGAGGGCGGCGGGATCTTCGCGACCCGCCGCTTCTCCTGGAGGTCCCGGATGAAGGCCTCCAGGCGCCGCGTGGCTTCGCTGAGCTCCCCGACCATCCGGTCGTGGTACGCCCGCTCGTCCCTGACCCGCGCGAGCAGCGCCCGCCGCTTGGCCACCTCGCGGTCCGCCTCGGCCCGCTCGCCCTCCGCCTCGGTCCGGAGAGCCGACATCTCCCCGCGGCGGGCCTCCAGCCTGCTCCTCCGGTCCATCAAACCCTCGGAAGTTACACGATACTCTTGAATCATCCGGGCGTCCACCGTCGCGAGCGTGGTCAGGTGGCGAAGGCGCACGGCTTGGGCGATCGGGTCGTCGCCCGAGAGGAGGACGGGCAGCGCCCCACCCTGGACCTGCATCCGGTACATCGCGCGCAGGCGTTGGGCCATGGCGTCTTCCTGTCCCGAGCGCATGTTCTCGAGGCGGGCGATATCGCGCTGGAAGTCGCCCATCTCGGCCTGGGTGTGCCTGATCCGCCCGTCGAGCAGCGCGACCTGCTTGCGCTTGTCGTTCAGCCGCCGGTCGATCGTCTCGAGCTCTGAGAGGATGCCGGCTTCGCGCTTGCGCGCCTCCGCAGCCTTGGTGCGCTCCTCCTTGAGGCGCTTCTGCGCCTGCTGGAGCGCGCGCTCCTTCTCGTTGAGGTCCGCGCCGTCCTTCTTCTGCTGTCCCGTCGCAGGCAACGCGAGAGCCAGCACGAGGAACAGGAGCGCCGGCGCGGACCGGGAGGCGCGCATCACACCGTCACCCGGCCGCGGGCCAGGAGGCCGCCCAGCGCGCCCAGGAGGGCGCCGCCCGCGATCAGGAACAGGATCTGCGGCAGCGAGAGGAAGACCGCGCGGGCCAGGCCCAAGGTCAGCTGCAGCAGCGGCGCGAGCCGTGGCGCCCCGACGGCAAAGGCCGCCTCGAGCAGAGCCAGCGCTACGACGGCGCCCAGCAGGCCCTGGACCATGCCCTGCAGAAGCTGCGGGAGCCGGATGACGGATTCGCTCGCGCCGACGAGCCGCATGATCTCCGTCTCCGCGCGGCGCGCGTGCAGGACCAGCGTGGTCGCGGTTGTCACCGTCAGGATGGCGGCCAGCGCCAGCACGGCTCCCACGGCAAGGCCTACGACCTGGAAGAGACGCTGCCAACGGGCGAGGCCCTCGACCCATTCCGCACCGCCCTGGACTTCCTCGGCCTCGGAGAAGACGGCGAGCCGACCGGCGAGCGCGCGAGTAGCCTCAGGAGTGGTGGAGCCTTCGGCCGGCGTCACCTCGAGCGAGGCCGGCAGCGGGTTGCGCGGCAGGTGATCGACGACGCCGGCCTGGGAGCCGAGCGACTGGCGCAGCGAGCGGAGCGCCTCGGCCTTCCCGACGTAGCGCACGCGCTGGACGCCGTCGAGCGCTTCGACGCGGCGGGTAAGGTCGGCGAGGGCGGCGGTCGAGGGCTCTTCCCGGAGAAAGACCACCACCCTGACGCGGTCGCGCCACTGCCCGACGGCCCGCCCGAGGTTCAAGGACAGCAGCCAGAAGCCGCCCAGCGCCGTCAGCGAGAGCGTGATGAGCAGGATGGCGCTGACACCGACGCGGCCCGCGCGCCGGAGATCCACGAGGGCCTCGCTGACGATGAAGCTCAGCATCTGGGGCTCAGCATCTGGGGCTCATCCCTCGTCCTTGACCAAGACGCCGCCTTCGAGCCTCAGGGTCCGGCGCTTGAGCTGAGCGGCCAATCGCGCCTGGTGAGTCGCGAAGAGCACCGTGGTGCCGCGGCTCGAGATGTCCTTGATCAGGTCGAGGATCTCGCGAGCCATTGCCTCGTCCAGGTTGCCCGTCGGCTCGTCTGCCAGCAGGAGCGCCGGGGATTTCACGATCGCCCGCGCGAGGGCGGCCCGCTGGGCCTCGCCCTGCGAAAGCTGCGCCGGGTAGGCCTGGGCTCGCGAGGAGAGGCCGACGGCCTTGAGCGCCTGGAAGGCCCTGGGCGTGATGTCACGGCGCTCGGTGCCCAGGACGCGCAGGACGAAGGCGATGTTCTCGAAGACGGTGCGGCCCGAGAGGAGCTTGGCGTCCTGGAAGACGATGCCGAGCGAGCGCCGGAGGAGCGGGACTTCCCGACGGCGCAGCGCCATGACGTCGAAGCCGGCGACCTCGATCTCGCCGTCCGAGGCCTGCTCGTCGGCGTAGAGGAGGCGAAGGAGCGTCGTCTTGCCGGCCCCGCTGGCGCCCGAGAGGACGACGAACTCGCCCTTCTCGACGGCGAACGAGATGTCACTGAGGGCCGGCAGCTTCATCGGCCCGCTTTCGAAGACCTTGCAGACCCGGTGGAGCCGTATCATAGGGCTCCGCCCATTCTATCTAACCCTTCAGAGTTTCGATAGTTTTTCGGCCAGAAGTGAGTTCACGACACCGGGGCTCGCCTTGCCCACTGTAGCCTTCATGACCTGCCCGACGAGGAACGCCAAGGCGGCTTTCTTGCCGGCCTTGTAGTCCTCGACGACCTTGGCGTGCTCGGCCAGGACCCCGTCCACGACGGCGCCGAGCGCGCCCGCGTCGGCGACCTGGGTCAGGCCCTCACGGCTGACGATAGTCCGCGCGTCCTCGCCCGAGCGGTACATCTTCTCGAAGACGTCCTTGGCGATCTTGCCGCTGATGGTGCCGTCCTCGATGAGCGTGATGAGGCCCGCGAGCTTACCGGGCGAAATGGCGCAGGCGGCGACCGCGCGCTCGTCGTCGCCGGGAAGCTCGCGAAGCAGCTCGTTGAGGATCCAGTTGGCCGCGGCCTTCGGCTTGCCGCACTGGGCGACGGCGGCCTCGAAGTAGTCGGCCAGCGCGCGGCTCCCGGTCAAAAGGTCCGCGTCGTAGGCGGTGAGCGCGTGGGCCCGCATGAAGCGCGCGCGACGGGCGGCCGGCAGCTCGGGCAGCGTGACGCGCACGGCCTCGATCCAGCGCGCCCCGACGTTGAGAGGCGGAAGGTCGGGCTCCGGGAAGTAGCGGTAGTCGTGGGCGAACTCCTTCGAGCGCATGGAGACCGTCTGCCCCTTGTCGGGGTCCCAGAGGCGCGTCTCCTGCACGATCCGCTCCCCAGCGTCGAGCGCGCGGCCCTGCCGCTTCATCTCGTACTCGAGCGCGTGCTGGACGTTCCGGAAGGAGTTCATGTTCTTGACCTCGACCTTGGTCCCGAGCGGGATCGCCCCGACCCGCTTCAGCGAGATGTTGGCATCGCACCGCATGGATCCTTCTTCCATGTTGCCGTCGCAGACGCCCAGGTAGACGACGATGGCCCGGAGCCCGCGCAGGTAGGCGCCCGCCTCCTCGGAGGTTCGGATGTCCGGCTTGGAGACGATCTCCATGAGCGGCACACCGGCGCGGTTAAAGTCCACCTGGCTCGACTGCGCCGTCTCGAGGCTGCCCTCGTGGATGAGCTTGCCGACGTCCTCCTCGAGGTGGAGGCGCTCGATGCCGATCCGGCGCGCGGCGCCGTCCACCTCGATGTCGAGATGGCCGTGCTCCGCCAGCGGCTCCTCGTACTGGCTGATCTGGTAGTTCTTCGGCATGTCCGGGTAGTAGTAGTGCTTGCGCGCGAAGCGGTTGTCCGCGTTCACGGTGCAGTGAATCGCCAGCGAGGTCTTGATCCCGAACTCGACCGCCCGCCGGTTGATGACCGGCAGCGTCCCCGGCATGCCCTGGCAGACGGGGCAGGTCTGGGTATTGGGCGGCGCGCCGAAGACCGTCGAGCAGCCGCAGAACATCTTCGACCGCGTCAGGAGCTGCGCGTGGACCTCGAGGCCGATGACGACGTCGTACGCCCCGCTCATGCGGTGAGCCCCGGCTTTCTCTCCCGCCACGTGGTGGCCGCCTCGTACGCCTTGGCCGTGCGCAGCAGCGTCGCCTCGTCGAAGGCCTTGCCGATGACCTGGAGCCCGATCGGCAGCCCCGCCTTCGTAAAGCCCGCCGGCACCGACAGCCCCGGCAGCCCGGCCAGGTTGACGGGAATGGTGAACACGTCGTTGAGGTACATGGAGAGCGGGTCCTCCTTCTCGCCCATCTTGAAGGCGGCGCTCGGCGTGGTCGGTGCCACGATCACGTCCACGCGCTCGAAAGCTCTCTGGAAATCGCGCTGGACGAGCGTGCGCACCTTCTGCGCCTTGCCATAGTAGGCGTCGTAGTAGCCCGCGGAGAGCGCGTACGTGCCGAGCATGACGCGCCGCTTGACCTCGGCGCCGAACCCCGCGCCGCGCGTCCGGCTGTACATGTCGATGAGATCGCGCGCGCCGGGGACGCGCAGGCCGTACTTGACCCCGTCGTAGCGCGCGAGGTTGGAAGAGCACTCGGCCGGCGCGATCAGGTAGTAGGCGGCGAGACCGTACTCGGTATGCGGCAGCGAGACGCTCTCGGTCTTCGCCCCAAGGCCCTTCAACGTCTCGATGGCCGCCCGCACCGCCGCTTCGACTTCCGCGTCCAGCCCTTCGATGAAATACTCCGCGGGGATCCCGACCCTCAGGCCCTGCACGCCCCGCGAGAGCTCTGCCGCGTAGTCCGGTACCGGGATCGCGGCCGAGGTCGAGTCCAGCGGGTCGTGGCCCGCTATCGCCTGGAGCATCAGCGCGGCGTCGAGGACGTCCTTGGCGAACGGGCCGACCTGGTCGAGGGACGACGCGAAGGCGACGAGGCCGAAGCGCGAGACGCGCCCGTAGGTCGGCTTGAGACCGACGTTGCCGCAGAAAGCCGCGGGCTGGCGGATGGAGCCGCCCGTGTCGGTGCCGAGCGTCGCCGCCGCGAGGTCGGCGGCGACCGCGGCCGCCGAGCCTCCGGAAGACCCGCCGGGCACGCGGGAGAGATCCCACGGGTTGCGCGTCGTGAAATAGGCCGAGTTCTCCGTGGAGGAGCCCATGGCGAACTCGTCCATGTTGAGCTTGCCCAGGATGACTGCGCCGGCTCGGACAAGCCGTGCGACGACAGTCGCATCATAGGGCGGCACGAATCCCTCGAGGATCTTCGAGCCGCAGGTGGTCCGGACTCCCCGAGTGCAGAACACGTCCTTGACGCCGAGCGGGACGCCGTCGAGCGGGCCGAGGGACGCACCGGACTTGAAGCGCGCGTCCGCCTCCGCCGCCCTGGCGAGCGCGGCCTCGCCCGTGACGGTCAGGTACGCCTTCACCTTGGGATCGAGCGCCGCGATGCGCGCGAGATACTCCCGTGCGGCCTGCGTGGGCGTCGCGTCTCCGAGGCGGAAGCGCGCGCCCAATTCGTGGATCGTGAGGTCCGTCAGCATCCCCTACTCTTCGATGGACTCTTCGATGATTCGGGGCACGCGGAAGAACTCGCCGCTCCGGTCGGGCGCGTTCGCCAGCATGTCGGCCTGCGGCAGCGACGGCGCGGGCTCGTCCTCGCGCATCACGTTGGTCATGGGCACGGCGTGGGAGGTCGGCGGCACCCCTTCGGTGTCCAGCGCCCGGAGCTTGTCGATATAGGACAGGATGCCGTCGAGCTCGCGGCGCATGCGCTCCTTCTCGGCGTCCGAGAGCGCCAGACGCGCCAGGCGGGCCACGTGGTCCACTTCCTTCATCGTGATCTTCAGCTCGGGCATAACTACAGCTCCTCCAGGTGCGCGTATTGGAGGGAGAGGCGCTTGCGGCCGACGCTGGCGAAGTGGACGGTGGCGATGACATCGCTGCCTTCTCTCTGGATGCCGACCAGGAGCCCCTCGCCCCAGCGCACGTGGCGGAGCTTCGCGCCGACGCGGAAGGGCAGGTCGGGGTCCTCCACCGCCGCCGGCAGGCTTGCCGCCGCCGCGCGCGGCACGGCAGGCGAGGGCCGCAACGCGTTGAGCAGCACCCGCTGCGCCTCGGGAACTTCCAGCAGAAAACGTGAGGGCTCCCCCGCCCCATAGCCCTGGATGCGCCTGTGGAGGGCGTAGGAAAGCCACAACCGCTGTTCCGCCCGCGTGACGCCGACGTAGAAGAGCCGGCGCTCCTCCTCGAGCTCCTCGGCGTCGTCCATGGAGCGCGAGTGCGGAAAGACGCCCTCCTCCAGCCCGGTGAGGAAGACCGCGGGGAACTCGAGCCCCTTGGCTGAGTGAAGCGTCATGAGCGTGACGCCTTCGTCCGTGTCGTCGAGGGAATCCACGTCAGCCACCAGGGCGATCGAGTCAAGGAAGGCTTCGAGCGGCGCGCCCTCGGCGCCCGCCGCTTCTTGGGCGACGACGAACTCCTCGGAGGCCGCCACCAGCTCCTCGATGTTCTCGAGCCGCGCGTCGGCCTCGGCCGTCCGCTGCGCCTTGAGCGCATCGCGGAAGCCGGAGCTGCCCGCCACTAGGTCGATAAGCGCCGGCACCGTCATGGTCGCGCGACCCTCCCCCAGGCGGGCAACGAGCCGCGCGAAGTCTTCGAGGGCGCCGCGCGCCTTCGCCGTCACGTCGGCAGGCAGCGCCGCGCATGCCGCCAAGAGCGGGATCCCGTGCGCCCGCGCGGCCTCGGACAGGCGGTCGAGCGTGGCCTTGCCGATGCCGCGGCTGGGCGCCGCGACGGCGCGGCGGAAGGCGATGTCGTCCGCCGGGTTGACTGCCAGGCGCAGGTAGGCGATCACGTCCTTGATCTCGCGGCGCTCGTAGAAGCGTACGCCGCCCACGATGACGTAGGGAATGCTCGCGCGCCGGAGCGCGTCTTCGAGCACGCGCGACTGGGCGTTGGTCCGGTAGAACAACGCCACGTCGTCGTAGTCCAGGCCCTGGCCGTGCAGGGACCGGACCGTCTGCGCCACCCAGCCCGCCTCCTCGTTCTCGTCCCAGGCGCGGTAGACCTGCGCCCGCTCGCCTTCGTCGTTCTCCGTCCAGAGGCGCTTGTCTCGGCGCGCGCGGTTGTTCGCGATGACCGCCGACGCGATGTCGAGGATGCGCTTGGTCGAGCGGTAGTTCTGCTCGAGCGGCACCACGAGGCAGTCGGGGAAGTCCTTTTCGAAGTCGAGGATGTTGCGCAGGTCGGCCCCGCGCCAGCGGTACACGGACTGGTCGGGGTCGCCGACCACGCAGAGGTTCCTGTGCTCCTGGGTCAGGAGCTGGATGATGCGGTACTGGGCGCGGTTGGTGTCCTGGTACTCGTCGACGAGCACATACGTCCAGAGCGCGCGGTACCAGGCGAGCGCCTCGCGGGACGTCTCGAAGAGCCGCACGACCAGCAGCAGGAGGTCGTCGAAGTCCGCGCCGCCCGCGGCCCGCAGCTTCTCTTCGTATCTCCGGTAGAGCGTCGCGATCCGCTCCTCGCGGGGCGTGCGGGCGAGGCGCTCGGCTTCTTCCACGGACAGCATCTGGTTCTTGGCGTGACTGATGCGGTGGACGATCGAGGCGGGCGTGGTCTGCCGCTCGTCCATGTCGAGCTCACGCATGGCCTCCTTGACCAGCGTGAGCCGGTCCTCCTCGTCGTAGATGACGAAGGACGGCCTAAGCCCGACCAGCGTCGCGCGCTCGCGCAGGATGCGCACGCAGGTCGAGTGGAACGTCGCGATGAGCGGCGGGCGGATCCCGGCCGGCAGGACGAGGTCCTCGACCCGGCGCCGCATCTCTCCCGCAGCCCTGTTGGTGAAGGTTACGGCGAGCACGTGGCGGGGATGGACGCCCTCGACGCCGAGGAGCCACGCGATCCGGTGGGCGATGACACGCGTCTTGCCGCTGCCGGCGCCGGCCAGCACCAGCACGGGGCCCTTGGTCGCCTGGACGGCCTGCTGCTGGGCGGGATTGAGCGAGGCGAGAACGGTCTCCGGGGCGACGGCGGGCCGCAGCATGGATACGTACGATATCACACCGCCCGAGCGGCCGCGCCGCGCGGGCTCTACTCGACGGTCACGGACTTGGCTAGATTCCGCGGCTGGTCCACGTCGCGCCCGAGGCGGACCGCGACGTGATACGCCAGGAGCTGGAGCGGGAGCGCCATCAGGATGGGCGAGAGCAGCTCGGCGGCGGCCGGCACCGTCAGCACGCGCGAAGCGCGCGCGCCGATCTCGCGGTCTCCCTCGTGCGCGAGGGCGATGATGCGACCGTCCCGGGCGCGCACCTCCTCGACCGTGCCCATCATCCGGTCGTAGGAGGAATCCCGCGGGGTCAGCGCCACCACCGGCATCGTGTCGTCGATCAGCGCGATGGGGCCGTGCTTCATCTCGCCCGCCGGGTAGCCCTCGGCGTGGAGGTACGACAGCTCCTTGAGCTTGAGGGCGCCCTCGAGGGCGATCGGATAGTGGATGCCGCGCCCGAGGAAGAGGAAGTGCTTGTACGCGGCCAACTCCTTCGCGAGCTCGGCGATCTCGGGCTCCTTCTCGAGGGCCCGCTCCATCAGCCGGGGCAGCTCGAGCAACCCCTGGATGTGCTTGCGGCCGTCCTCGGCCAGGAGCGCGCCGCGCCGGCGGCCGAGCCAGAGCGCGAGAAGATAGCAGGCCGCGAGGGCCGCGGTGAAGGTCTTCGAGGAGGCGACGCTGATCTCGGGCCCCGCGTGGGTGTAGAGCACGCCCGTGGACTCCCGGGCGAGCGCCGACCCGACCACGTTGGTGATGCCGACGATGGGCGCCCCGCGGTCGCGCGCGGCCTTGACGGCGCCGAGCGTGTCGGCCGTCTCGCCCGACTGGGACAGCGCCACCACGAGCGTCTCGGGTCCCAGCACGGCGTCGCGGTAGCGGAACTCCGAGCCCAGGTCGACCTCGGCCGGAAGCCCCGCCAGCCGCTCGACCATGAAGCGGCCGACGATGGCGGCGTGGTACGACGTCCCGCACGCGATGAAGACGACGCGCTGGAGGCCCGCCACCACGTCCGGGTCGAGGCCGATGTCGGGCAGCACCACGGTCCCGCCCTCGGGCGACACGCGGCCGCGCAGCGTGTCCGCCACGGCGCGCGGCTGCTCGTAGATCTCCTTGAGCATGAAGTGCCGGTAGCCGCCCTTCTCCGCGAGAATCGGGTCCCACGTGATCCGCGTGGGCGTGCGGGAGACGGGCGCGCCGGCGAGATCGGAGATGTCGACACCATGCCGCGTCACCACCGCCACGTCCTCGTCCTCGAGGATGACGACATCGCGGGTATGCGCGAGCAGGGCGGGGATGTCGGAAGCGAGGTAGGTCTCCCCCTGCCCCAGCCCCACCACGACGCTGCCGGCGCCGTGCTTGGCCGCGACCAACCGGTCGGGCGCGGCCTTGGACAGCACCACGATGGCGTAGGAGCCTCGGAGCTCTCGCAGCGCCCTGCGGACCGCGTCGTCCAATCGGGGCGTGTCTTTGAGGTGCCGCTCGATCAGGTGCGCGATGACTTCCGTGTCGGTCTCCGACGTGAAGACGTGCCCCTCGGCGTGGAGGCGCTCCTTGATCGGCAGGTAGTTCTCGATGATGCCGTTGTGGACCACGACGAGGGTGCCCGAGCCGTCGGTGTGGGGATGGGCGTTGTCGTCGGTCGGCCGCCCGTGTGTGGCCCAGCGCGTGTGGCCGATGCCGATGCGCCCGTGCACGGGGCGCTCGCGCAGCAGGCCTTCGAGAACCTTGATCCGGCCGGCCGCGCGCCGGACCTCGAGCCCCTCGGGCCCCAGCACGGCCACGCCGGCCGAGTCGTAGCCGCGGTACTCGAGGCGCTTGAGCCCGTCCACGATGACGCCGACCGCGTCCTTGTCACCGATGTAGCCGACGATCCCGCACATGGCGTCAGTCCTTGGCCTTCCGGGCTTTCTTTTTGCGGGCGGCCCAGCCCGCGCGCACTTCCTGGCGCGCGCGGGCGACCGCCAGGGCCCCGGCAGGGACGCTCTTGGTGATCACCGAGCCCGCGCCCACGTAGGCGCCCGCCCCGATGGTGACGGGAGCCACGAGGCTCGAGTTGGTGCCGACGAATGCGCCGGCGCCGATCTTGGTCTCGTGCTTGGCGACGCCGTCGTAGTTGCAGGTGATCGTGCCCGCGCCGATGTTCGCCTGGTCGCCGACGGTGGCGTCGCCGATGTACGAAAGGTGCGGCACCTTGGCGCCGCGGCCGATCTTCGACTTCTTCAGCTCCACGAAGTTGCCGATCCTGGCGCCGGCGCCGACGTGCGACTGCGGGCGCAGGTGGCAGAACGGGCCGAGCTGGGCTTCGGCCTCGACGGTCGCGTCGGACAGCACGCAGTAGGGCCTGAGGGTGACGCGGTCGCCGATACGGCTGCCGCTCACGTGGCAGCCCGGCCCCACGACGCACTCGGCGCCGATCGTGGTCGCGCCCTCGAGCACTGCGCCGGGATAGATCACCGTATCGGCCCCGACCGCGACCGTGTCGTCCACGTACGTCGCCGCCGGATCCAGGATGGTGACGCCCTCGACCATCAGGCGCTCGAGGGTGCGCCGCCGAAGCACCGCCGCCACCTCGGCCAGCTGCTTTCGGTCGTTGATGCCCATGCACTCCTCGGGATGCGGCGCCGCCAGCGCTTCGACCGGCGCCCCGCTCGCGGCGAGGATCGAGACGACGTCGGTCAGGTAGTGCTCGCCCTGGTCATTCTGCGGCGTCACGCGGTCGAGCGCGGGCCAGAGCCGCCTGGCGTCGAAGCAGTACGTGCTCGTGCCGATCTCGCGAATCGCCCTTTGGGCGGGGGTCGCGTCGCGGTGCTCGATGATGGCGACCGGCCGGCCGCCCTCGCGGATCACGCGCCCGTAGCCCGCCGGATCCTCGGCCTCGGCCGTGAGGAGCGTGGCGGCGGCCGCCTTCGAGCGGTGGTGGTCGACCAACGCGCGCAGCAGGGCTTCTGACATGAGCGGCTGATCGCCCGGCAGCACGAGGACGGCGCCCGCGCCGTCGCCGCAGGCGCCGCGCGCCTGGAGGAGGGCGTGCGCGGTGCCGAGCCGCTCCTTCTGTTCGACGTAGGCGAGATCGGGCGCCTCGCCGACGGCCGCGCGCACGTCGTCAGCGCCCCGGCCGACCACCAGGACTATCCGCGCGCCGAGCGCGCGGGCGACGCGCACCGGGTAGTCGATGAGCCGCCGCCCGCCGAGCAGGTGCAGCGCCTTGGGACGGCTCCCGCGCATGCGCTGGGACTCGCCGGCCGCCAGGATCACCGCGGTGAGCGTCTTCATGATCGCCACTAGGTTAGCACGGGCCGTGCCATCACCGGTTGAGCGGGCACGGCTGTTCGCAAGTCGCGCGTTGGCGCGAACTTATCACCCACGTTCAACATGCCAAGAGGCATGTTGAGGATAAATGACGATGAACGATGCTGTGTCATTTGCGTAGATGAGACAGGAGGCGGGCGATCCTGTTGGGCAATGGAGACGACAATTCGACCGTCTCGCCCGTCGTCGGGTGGACAAAGGAGAGACCGGCCGCGTGCAGCGCCACGCCGCCCAAGCCCTCGACGAGATCGGCCGGCAGCGTGTCGTGCGGCCGCGCGTGCTTGGCGCCGTACGTCGCATCGCCCACCAGCGGGTGACCCAGCGATGCCAGGTGGACGCGGATCTGGTGGGTGCGGCCCGTCTCGAGCCGGCACTCGAGATACGTGTAGCCGCCGAAACGCTCGAGCGCGCGGAAGCGCGTGACGGCGCGCTTGCCCGTGCCCGCGCGTGCGACGGCCATGCGCACCCGCGAGCGCGGATCGCGCGCGATCGGCGCGTCGATCCTGCCGTCGTGGGGCGCGATGACGCCATGGGCGAGGCACAGGTAGCGGCGCGACATGGTGCGCTGCTGAAGCTGCGCCGTGAGCGCATCGTACGCTTGGCGGCTCTTCGCGAGCACGATGAGCCCGGACGTGCCCTTATCGAGGCGGTGGACGATGCCGGGCCGGCGCGGACCTCCGACCCCCGCGATCTCGGGGGAGTGCGCCAGCGCCGCGGCGGCCAGGGTGCCGGTGGACCGTCCCGCTCCCGGATGCGTCACCATGCCCGCGGGCTTGTCCACGACGAGGACGTGGGCGTCCTCGAAGACGATGGCGAGGGGGATCGACTCGGCGGCCAATACCTCCGGCGCAGGCGGCGGGACCACGACGTCGACCCTCTCGCCCACCTTGAGCCGGTGCGCGGCCTTGCGCGCGGCGCCGTTCACGCTGACGTGGCCGCCGTCCACGAGCGCCTTGATGCGGGTGCGCGACAGGTCGGGCAGCTGCGCGGCCAACCACAGGTCGAGGCGGCGGCCCGCCTCGGCCGCGCCCACGGATGTCCCCACGCGCCGGGCGGGACCGACCGTCATGCCTGCGGCGGCGAGGCCGTCATGCCCGCGGCGGCTTCGCTGTCAGCATGCGCAGCGCGAGGAGCGCCACGCCCACGCTGATGGCCGAATCGGCGACGTTGAAGGCGGGCCAGTGCCACCCGCGCCAGTAGAAGTCGAGGAAGTCCACCACGGCCCCGAAGCGCGCGCGGTCGATCAGGTTGCCCGCCGCGCCGCCGAAGATCATGCCGATGGCCACGGCCGCAACGAGCCCGCCCTCAGGCAGGAGGCGCGTGGCCAGCGCCGCGAGGACGCCGAGGGCCCCGATGGAGAGCAGCGCGACGATCCAGCGCCAGCCGCGCGGGACGCTACCGAGCATTCCGAACGCCAGGCCCGGGTTCATCACGAGGGTCAGCGAGAAGAAGCCGTCGATCATGTTCACGGGGACGCCGAGCCCCAGGCGGCGCAGCGCGAGCCACTTTGCGGCCTGGTCGAGGATCAGGACGATCCCGCCCAGCGCCGCCACCAGCCTCATGAGCGGGCGAGCACCACCGGCAGGCAGCGATCGCAGAGCGCGGGGTGCCGGGCGTCCGCCCCCACACCCGCGCTCCAGGTCCAGCAGCGGTCGCACTTCTTCCACCCGAGGGCCTGAGCGGGGGTTACGGCGAGAGCCAACCCAGGAATGTCCTGGCTGTCGTAGGCGATCCCGGCGCCGTGGGGCGCACGTTCGGCGAGTCTCACGGCCGACACGTTGAAGAGCGTCGCGAGCAAATCCTCGCCCTTGCCGGCGAGCAGCGGGCGCCACTGCTCCTCGGGCGCGCTCGTGACGTAGACGACGGCGTCGATGCCTTTGCCGATCAGTCCCTGCTTGCGCGCCGTCTCGAGCGCGCGTGAAACCTCGCCCCGCACCTCGAGCAGGCGCTCCCACTCGCCGCCGAGGCGTTCGTTGATCCACTCGCCGCGCTCCTCGGGGAAGGTGACGAGGTGGACGCTCTCGGGCTTGCCGCGGCCGGGGATGTAGCCCCAGACCTCGTCGGCGGTGAAGCTCAGGACGGGCGCCAGGAGGCGCGCCAGCGCCGTCAGCATCTCGAAGCAGACCGTCTGCGCCGCGCGCCGCTTGGGGTCGTCGGGCGCCGAGACGTACAGGCGGTCCTTGATGATGTCGAGGTAGAGTGACGACAGGTCCACGGCGCAGAAGTTGTGCGCGGTGTGGAAGACGACGTGGAACTGGTACTCGTCGTAGGCCCGGCGGACGCGGGCGATCAGCTCGCCCAAGCGCAGGAGCGCCCAGCGGTCGATCTCGTCCATCTGGTCGTAGGAGACGCGATCACGCTCGGGGTCGAAGTCGGCGAGCGTGCCGAGGAGGAAGCGGAAGGTGTTCCGTATCCTCCTGTAGGCGTCGCTGAGCCGGACCAGGATCTCGTCGGAGAACCGGATGTCCTCGGTATAGTCCTCGGCGGCCACCCAGAGGCGCAGGATCTCGGCGCCGTACTTGGACAGGATCGCCTCCTGGCTGTCGTAGTTCCGGAGGGACTTGGACAGCTTGCGCCCACCGGCGTCCACTAAAAAGCCATGCGTGAGCACCGACTTGTACGGCGGCCGGCCGCGCGTGCCCACCGCCTCGAGCAGCGAGGAGTGGAACCAGCCGCGATGTTGGTCCGAGCCCTCCAGGTACATGTCCGCCGGCGAGCGCAGGTCCGGTCGCGCCTCGAGCACGGCCGCGTGGCTGCAGCCTGAATCCACCCAGACGTCGAGGATGTCGGTCTCTTTGCGGAATTCCCCGCCGCCGCACGCCGGACAGCGCGTGCCGGCCGGGACGAGCTCGGCCTCGGGCCGCAGGTACCACTCCTCGATTCCCCGCCCGTCGCGGAAGATCACCGACACGTGCTCGATGACGCGCTCGTCAAGGAGGAGCGCCGAGCACGCGCGGCAGTAGAACGCCACGATCGGCACGCCCCAGACGCGCTGGCGCGAGAGCACCCAGTCGGGCCGGTGGGCGATCATGTTGAAGAGCCGGTCCGCGCCCCACGCCGGGATCCAGCGCACGTCGTTCCGGATGGCGTCCAGCGCCTTTCCCCTGAGCCCGTTCTTGTCGAGCGAGATGAACCACTGCTCGGTCGCCCGGAACAGCGTGGGGTTCTTGCACCGCCAGCAGTGCGGGTACTCGTGTCTGAGCGTGACTTCCGCGACGAGGGCGCCCACCGCCTTGAGGTGCGCGATAATCTTCGGGTTGGCCTCCCACACGGTCAGCCCCGCGAAGTGCGCGACCTCGGGGACGAAGCGCCCGTCGTCGTCGACCGGATTGTAGATCTTGAGCCCGGCCTTGCGCCCGAGCTCGTAGTCTTCTTCACCATGCCCGGGAGCGATGTGCACAAGCCCGGTGCCGGTGTCCATGGCCACGAAGTCCGCGCCGAGCACCGGGGCGTCGCGGTCGATCCACGGGTGGCGGCCCACGGTGCCCTCGAGCTCCGCGCCAGGCACGGCGATCTCCGTCGGCCGCGTCCGTCCCTTGAGGCCAGGCAGGGTGGCGAAGGCTTCCGCCAGCGGACGCGCGACCACGAGGGCTTCGCCGTCGCACTCCACGGCCGTGTAGGTCTCACCGGGATGCACCGCGATGGCGAGGTTGGCCGGCAGGGTCCAAGGCGTGGTGGTCCAGATGACGAGCGAGGCGCGGCGGTTCCCGAGCGCCCGGGCCAGCGCGGGCGAAGGCGTCTTCACCGGGAACTTCACGAACACCGACGGCGTGGTCTGGTCCTCGTACTCGACCTCCGCCTGGGCGAGCGCGGTCTTGCAGTGCATGCACCAGTGAACGGGCTTCAGCCCCTTGTAGACGGCCCCCTGCCCCACGAAGCGCCCGAACTCGCGCACGATGACGGCCTCGTAGGAAGGGTCCAGCGTGGCGTACCGGTTCGCCCAGTCGCCGAAGATCCCGAGACGCTTGAATTCTTCGCGCTGGATGTCGATGAAGCGCAGCGCGTAGTCCCGGCAGCGCCGGATCTTCTCAACGGGATCCATGGCCTGGCGCACGTCCACGCCGGGCCGATCGAGGCCGAGCTCGACGTCCACCTGGTGCTCGATCGGAAGGCCGTGACAGTCCCAGCCCGGCACGTAGACGGCGTTGTGACCGAGCATCGCCCGCGACTTGACGACGAGATCCTTCAGGATCTTGTTGAGCGCCGTTCCCAGGTGGATGTGTCCGTTGGCGTAGGGAGGGCCGTCATGGAGAATCCACAAGGGGCGCTTCGCCGAAGCCTGGCGAATGCGGGCATAGATGTCCATCTCCTCCCACTGCTTGAGCATCTCCGGCTCGAGCTTGGGCAGGTTCGCCTTCATCGGGAAGGACGTCTTCGGGAGGTTGAGCGTGTCCTTGTAATTCATAGAGGGAGAAACGTAACACCGATGGGCGTTTAGGGCAAGAAAGCCCCCCGGCGGGATGTCCGGCGGCCGGGCCCCAGGCCGAGCCGGAGACGGCTACTTTGGCGCGAGTTCGACGACGCCGCGAGCGTTGCCGATGGTGACGCGGAAGTGGTTGAGGAAGTCCTGCCCGAGGAGACCCTCCGCGCCGCCACCCATCTGCGCGTCGTGCGAGAGCACACGCTGCGGGCCCACGCGGGCTCCGCCCACTTCCACGCTCTCGAGGCTCACGAGGTAGGCGGACGCGCTGCCGGTCACGCCGCGAAACTGGATCCTCGGGGCGTCGCGGTAGGTAACCTCGAGTCCGATCAGCGCGGCCGGACTGATGGTGGTCCGGGTGGCGCCTGTATCGAGCAGGAGCCGCACCGGCGCCCGCCCGTTGATCTTCGCCGGCACCATGTGGAGCGTCCCGGCGCGAACGCGATGCGCGTGACACCGTCGGTGACCGTCGCCGCGGTAGGCGCCGAGGGCGCGGGCGGCGGGTCCACGCTGCCGACGGCGCGGGCGCGACTGCGGTAGCGCTCGGGCACGCGGTCCACCCCCTGGCCGAAGTGGGTCTCGCCCTTTTCGTCTGTTCAGCGGTAGAGCTGGGCGTGGGCGGGCGGCGCCAGGGTCAGCGTCAGCAGCAGGGCCGCGAGTACCGAGCGAGGCAGCCGATGCGCTCCACCCATGGCGGTTACTTGGGGGAGATCGTCACGACGCCGGCCGTGTTGTCGATATTGACCGTGAACTGGTCGAGGAAGTCGCGGCCCAGGAGCCCGTCACCCTGCCCAAGATCGACGTCGTGCGCCGCGACACGGAGCGGGCCCGAGCGCGCGCCGCCCACCTCGATGCTTTCCACGGGCACCAAGAGGACGTCGGCTGTGCCCGTGGCGCCCTTGATCGTTGATCTAACGGCCTCGCGCGACCCGATGCCCATCCCGGCCAGGACGCGCGGGTTGATCACGGTCACCGACGCCCCGGTGTCGAGCAGAAGCTGTGCCGATCCCTCGCCGTTGATCTTGGCGGACACCATGATGGGCTTGCCCGGCGTGAAGGAGATGCGCGTCACGCCGGACGCCTCACCCCCAGCCGGCGAGGGGCTCGCGGCGGGCGACGCCGGCCTCTCGGGATACGCGAGGAGCTGCGCCTTCGACCGGAAGCGCTCCGGCACGCTGTAGATCCCCTGGCTGTAGTGGACACCATCCTGCTCGTCGGTCCAGCGGTACATCTGGGCCCACACCGGCGCGGGCCAGAGCCCCCAGAGCGCCCAAAGCCCTAGGCCCGCCAAGCTCAGCCCAAGGGTCGCCAAGCTCAGGAAGCCAGCCGGGAACACCGCTCGCCGCGATCGACTCATCATTGAAGGAGTATATCCCGCCTAACGGGGGCCCGGACAGGCCAGAGGACCGGGGCGCCACCGGTTCCAAGCGGTCTCGTAGACCACCATCTCGTCGGCGCCGGCCACGGTATTGTGCTCGAGCCTGACCCGGTGGATGGGCGTGAAGCGGTCGGCGCGCGTCGAGAGCGCCGGGAACCACGAGGGGAAGATGATGAGGTAGTCGGGGCAGGCGCGCTCGAGATAGCGAAGGATCCCCGCTTCACCGTCGCGTCGGTACGGAATGATGGCCGGCGTCACGAGACCCATCACGTCCACCACCTCGCGCCGCCCGAGATAACCGATGGCCCCTACGTCGTTGAGCGCGAGCCGCGCCCCGGCGGGCGTGTGCGCGTCGACCCAGCGCCCGAGGCCCACCTGCATGGCGTCGATGTTCTGCACGGCCCAGGCATACCGTGTCGCGCCGGGGCCGAGCGAGGCGAGTGAGGCGACCAGCAGCAGCGCGCACGCCACCCGCCCCCACGACGGACGGGACCGCGCCATTGACACGAGCGGGACGAAGGCGCTCACCGCGACCACGATGGCCAGCGGCAGGAGCTGTATCGAGTAGCGCCCCTCCTGAAAGGCCGGACCCCGAGAGGGAGCCAGGAGCGCCATACCGAGCGGGTGGAGAAGGAGGATGGAGGCCGGCAGCGCCCAGGCGCGCCCGCCCCGCCGCCACAACACCCAGAGCCCGGGCAGCAGCAGAACGGGCAGCAGCACGTTCACCGAGGCCAGCCAAGCTATCCACTCCCGCTCGAACTGCCACGGCCGGAAGAGGAAGGTGGTCACCGCGGACTCGCGTGCGCCCGAGAGCAGGCCCACGAGCCCGCCCTCGATCTTGGCCGCGGCTGTGGCCGGGAGCGGCGTCCCAGAGGTCCTCAAGTTGAACGCCACCCACGGGAGGAGGATGACCGCGGGGAGGCCCCACACGATGGTCGAGCGCCTGGCAGTCAGTGGTCCCGCCAGCCAGAGAAGCGGGACCAGCAGGACCGACTCGGGGCGCGCGAGCACGGCCAAACCGGCGAGCGCGGCCGCGATCGGAGCGCGGCCCGCCGCGTGAGCGGCGAGGGCCGCCGTCACGAGGAGGGCGGCGAGCGTTACCTCCATCCCGGAGAGCGCACCCCAGACCATGGGCGCACTCCACGCGGTCACGAGCGCCGCTGTGAGGCCGAGGGCGGTGTCCCCCGTCCATGTAAGAGCCAGCCGCCTCGCCAGCCACGCGGCGCCGAGGGCTCCGGCAACACCGGCCGCCTTTGCCCACGCCGGGTAGGCCCCTCCCGCCCTGAAGAGACCCGCCAGCAGCAAGGTCCAGAGCGGCGCCGTCGAGCCCGAGACGGGAACGCCGGGGTTGTACGCGAAACCGTGCCCCTCGGCCACGTTACGGGCGAACTGGAAGTGGATCCACGAGTCGTCGAGGGGAAAGCCGCTCAGGCCCACGGGCCCGGCGATGAGCCGCTCGCGCTGGAGGAAGAACCCGAGCGCCGCGGCGAGGGCGGCGGCGGTGAGGACGAGCGCGCTCCGTCCCTTCACCGCTTGTCGCGGACGAAGGCGTAGCCCGCGTGCTGCGCGCGCCCGCGGCCCAGCGGCAGAACGTAGAGGAAGCGGCCGTACGGCAGCCGGATCTCCTGCAGGCCCCGCGGCCGCGGCACGGCCGGGTCCCAGTGGTCCACGAACCAGACGAGCCGGCGCACGCGGCGCGGGACGGTAACGGTGGAGCCGGGCGTCAGGATCATGGTCGCGGCCGACTGCGGCGCGTAGAAACCGAGCGGCATCTCGCCCAGCTGCACCTGGTAGACCGCGTATTCGGGCAGGTAGAACATCGCGTGGCGCAGCCACGGGTAGGAGCGCGGGTTGCCGATCTCGGTGAGCAGCGCCGTGTTCGCCGGGTCGTAGACGGCGCGGATGGTCTCGACATAGGTGCGGATCACCGCCTCGTGCTCGCGGAGCGCCGCGACGGTCCGGCTCATGATCCAGTCGTTCGCCTCATCCTTGGCGCGCCAGACCCACGCGTCGCCGGTGCGGTTGTCGAAATGGCGCGGCGCCGGGCGCGCGCTGACGAAGAAGCCCGTGCTCACGAGGCAGAGCGGCCCGAGCGCCGCCGCCGTCAGCCCCCAGCGCCAGTTCGGGCGGCGGAGGCGCTCGGAGCCCGCCGCGACGGCCTCGACGAGGACGCGGCTCATCAGGATGACGAGCGCGGGCAGGAAGGTCAGAACATAACCCGCCTGGCCGAAGTGCACGAGGGTGTAGAAGACCGCAGGCGGCACGATCCAAGCTAGGAGGAACCATTCCGCCATTCCCCATCCGGCGCGCCGCGCGTAGAGCGGCAGCGCGACGGCGGCCAGGGCCAGCGGACCCAGGCCGACGATCACGGAGGCCAGGACATAGCGGGCCTGCGCCAGCGTCACGTCGATCGAGCCGCCCAACACGGAGGTCGGCAGGACCACGGAGCCGTAGAGCTGGGTCGAGGCGCGGAGATAGGCGCCGAGGCCGCCGCTGAGCCAGACGAGCGGCAGGAACCACGAGAGCACGGCGCCCAGCATGAGGGCCGCCGCGAGCGCCAGGCGCCGCGCGCCGCGGATGCCGACGATCGCGCAGCCGATGCAGAGCGGGAAAAGCAGCACCAGCGCCGAGGGGCGGATGCCGCCCACGAGCCCCAATGCCAGCGCGCCCCCGTAGAGGTAACGCGCATCGCCGCGGAGCGCGCGGTACGCGAAGGCCGCAACCAGCGAGGCGCCGAAGGCCTCGCCCGCGTACGTCAACCCCACCGATCCGTAGAACCAGAAGAGCGGGCTGACGGCCAGGAGCGCCGCCGCCGACGCGGCGGTGGCGCGCTCGTAGAGCGCGCGCGCCAGCCAGTAGACGGTCACCGTCGTGGCGGCGCTGAAGAGCATGGCGAGCGCGACGTACGCGAGGTTCGGATCAGCCAGCGGGATGTTCAGCAGGCGCCCCAGGCCGACATAGAGCAGATACCCGGGCGGGTGAGGCTGGTGTTTGGCGACGTCGAACTCCCGCAGCGCGAGGGCGAACTGCACCGCGTCCCAGTTGTAGAGCATCCGGGCCCGGTACGGCCAGCGCGACAGGAGCGTCAGCACCCCGAGCCCTCCCGCAAGCCAGGCGTCCGCGTGCCGCTCGAGGTGCGAGCGCGCCCGCCCCGCCCAGGGCCCGGCGGCGCTCACACCTGCCCCCAGACGCGGTCGGCCGCCCCGAAGATGGCCGAGGAGTCGCCGAGGCCGGCGTGAGCGACCCTGACATCCCGGGAGAGGACGGTGGCGTGAGCCCGCACCTGCCGCTCGAGCGCCGGGGCCAGCCCGGGCACCGTCGTCATGACGCCACCGCCCAGCACGAGAAGCTCCGGGTTCAGGAGCGTGACGTAGTTGCCTATGGCTTGACCCAGGTACCGCTCCGCGTCGTCCCAGATGCGGCGCGCGAAGCCGTGTCCCGAAGCGTAGGCCTCGACGCAGCCGTGCCGGCCGCAGGCGCAGGGCAGCCCGTCGGGCACGACCTGGGTGTGTCCGAGCTCGCCCGCCGCATTGCCCGCGCCCCGGAGCAGGATGCCGTCGACCACGGCGCCAGAGCCGAGCCCTGTGCCGACGAAGACGGCGATGAGGCTCTGGACCCCGCGGCCGACGCCGAAGCGGTACTCGCCCCACGCGGCGGCGCGCACGTCGTTCTCCACGTAGGCAGGCAAGCCGAAGGCCGACTCTATCTCGTCGCGGAGCGGCACGTTCTCCCACTCGAGGTTCGGAGCGTAGACGACCGCGTGGGTCTTGGGATGAATCTGGCCGGCGGCGGCGATGCCGATGCCTGCGACGCGAGCGGGCTCGGTGGAGTCGAGCAGGCGGCTGATCACGCCCTTGAGGTTCGCGAGAACACCCGGGGAGCCCTTCCAGGCCTCGGTCTGCACCTCGACGCGCCCGACGAGCTGCCCCGCGAGGCTCACGAGGCCGCCGCGCAATTTGCTGCCGCCCAGGTCACTGCCAATGGCGTACCGATCGGGGGGCACGAGCGATCGCGGCGAGGAGGGTGACGGCGGGGGCTGAGGGCGCTCAGGCCTTCTTGTCGTCGTCCCTCTTCTGCGTCGGCGACGTGTCGTCCTTGAGCTCGGTGACGCCCTTCTTGAACTCCTTGAAGCTCGAGCCCAGGGAGCGGGCGAGGTCAGGCAGACGCTGTGCGCCGAAGAGAATGAGGACGATGACGAGGATGAGCAGCAGCTCCTGATAGCCCAAACCAAACATGGCGAGACTCCTTTCCTTGTCCTGAAGCCCCCTTACCGTACAGGCGCGGGACTGCCAAGTCAACCGGTCAGCCGCGCAGTATGCGGCGCTCGCCCTGCCGCACGGTCACGCGCTGGGAGTCGAGGTACTCCATGAGCGGGATGGCGTACTTCCGGCTGACACCCAGGAGGTCCTTGACGTCCGCGGGGCCGATTTCTTTCTTCTCCTTGAGGTGGGCCACGACCTTGTCCTGGATCTCCCCGAGCGCCGCCGCGTGAAAAAAGAGAGACTCCTTGACGCGCAGGAGCCGCCGGTCGGCGACGAGCAGCTGGAAGAGCTCATGCTTCTCCGTGCCCGTGACCCCCAGGCGGCCGAGCGCCTCCTCGGGGTTGGGCGGCGCGGCGCCCGCGGACCGAAAAATCCCCTCGAGCCCCTCGACGACGCGCTGCTGCTCGGGAGTGAGGCGGATCACGTGGGAGGCCAGGCGCACTTGGTCTCGCTCGCTCCGGACCGCGCCGTCGGCCTCGAGCGCGGCCAGCAGCTGGGCGAAGATCTTCTCCTGCGCATGGCCCGCGCGGCTCCGGAGCTCCTCCCGGGAGATTCCCCCGCGCAACGGGTTCTGGCGATGGAAGTCCTCGAGGAGCGCCAGGGTCTGGGAGCGGAGGCGGTCGCTCGCCTCGCGGTGCACGTACCACTCGCGGTCGACGGCCGTCACCGCCTGCGCCTGCTGGAGCTCCTCGAGCAGCGCGCGGAGGCGCTCGGGACCGAAGGGGGTGCGGGCGCGCAGGTCCGCGGCGCGGAGCCCCGCCGCCCCGGCCTGGCGCAGGTGCTCCTCGACGACCTTGGCCGGCGGCGCCGTTTCGAGGAGACGCAGGTGGTCGGCGAGCGCGCCGCCTTTTCGCCTGAAGCGCGGCGGCGCGATGTCGAGCACGGTGCCGCCGCCGATGGTGACGATCGGCGAGTAGGAGCGGATGACGTAGCGGTCGCCGGGAAGCGCGCAGACGGGCGCTTCGAGACGGAAGCGGCCGTATGTCACGTCACCGGGCACAATCTCTTGCCTGTCGACGAGCAGCACGCGCGCCATCACCTCGTGGGTGCCGACGTGGAAGCGCACGCGGTCGCGCGCCTTGAGCGGACGCGGCGCGCCGGCCAGCAGCTCGAGAGTGGCGTCGGCCAGAAGGGTCGGCACGAGCGCGCCCGGCGGCGCGATGACATCCCCGCGCTCGACGGCCGCGCGCTCGACGCCCTGGAGATTGACGGCGGTGCGCTGCCCAGCCTGCGCGGTCTCGACGGTACGACTGTGGACTTGCAGCCCGCGCACCTTGGCCTGGACCGCCCTGGGAAAGACCTCGACCCTGTCATCCACCGCGAGCCGTCCGGCCATCAGCGTGCCGGTGACCACGGTGCCGAAGCCCTTGACGGTGAAGACCCGGTCGACCGGAAGGCGCGCCGTCTGGTCAGTGGGCCGCCCCGGCACCTCGGCGGCCAGCCGCGCCAGCGTCTGGCGCAGCTCGGGCAGCCCCTGCCCCGTTTTCACCGACACGGGCACGATGGGGCAGCCCGCCAGGAAGGTGCCACCGAGCAGCCGCGCGACATCATCCTTAACCAGCTCGACCCAGTCGGGCTCCGCGAGGTCGGTCTTGGTCAGGGCGACCATGCCCGACTTGATGCGCAGGAGCTGACAGATCGCGAGGTGCTCCCGCGTCTGGGGCATCACGCCCTCGTCGGCGGCGATGACGAGGAGCACCAGGTCAATGCCCCCCACGCCCGCCAGCATGTTCTTGACGAAGCGCTCGTGGCCGGGCACGTCGACGATCTCGATGGTCAACCCGCCGGGCTCCTCGAGGAACGCGAAGCCCAGGTCGATGGTGATGCCGCGCGCTTTCTCCTCCGGCAGCCGGTCGGTGTCGGTGCCGGTCAGCGCCTTGACGAGCGAGGTCTTGCCGTGATCAATGTGCCCCGCGGTCCCGGCTACGACGTGCTTCGCGACTGTCACAGGCTGCTGAGGGCTCGGGCCAGCGCCGGTATGTCCGAGGGGAGGATCGTGCGGAAGTCCAGCAGGAGCCGGTCGTCGAGCACGCGGCCCAGGACGGGCGGCTGTCCCATGCGCAGGCGCTCATCGAGAGCCTGCGCGGGGCGCTCGGGAGTGCCGAGCGCCACGGCCGCCGTCGGCAGCTCCACCGTCGGCAGCGCGCCGCCGCCGACCTGGGAGGTCGCCTCCACGAGCGCCAGGCCGAGACGCGCATGGGTCTCCGGCGGAAGGCGGCGCAGAAGCCCGCGGGCCCGGCGCCGGATCGCCGCCTGCGCCTCGGTCAGCATGCGGAGCGTGGGGATGGTCTCGAGCGCGTCGCCCGCTTCGTACGCGTAGAGCGTCGCTTCGAGCGCCGCCACGGTGAACTTGTCGATCCTGAGCGCGCGGTTGAGCGGGTTCTGCGCGAGGCGGCCGACCAGCCCGGCCTTGCCGACGACGATGCCGGCCTGCGGTCCGCCGAGCAGCTTGTCTCCCGAGAAGGACACGAGGTCCACGCCCGACGCCACGACCTCGGGCACGGTGGGCTCGTAGGGGAAGCCGAAGCGACGGAGGTCTATGAGGCAGCCGGAGCCCAGGTCCTCCATGACAGGCACGCCCCGCTCCCGTCCGAGGTCGGCAAGCTCGCGCGAGGACACGGCGGCGGTGAAGCCGACGACGCGATAGTTGGACGTGTGGACCTTGAGCAGGAGCCCGGTCTCGGGCCCGATCGCCTGCGCGTAGTCCTTGAGGTGCGTGCGGTTGGTCGTGCCGACCTCCCGCAGCGTCGCGCCCGAGCGGTGCATGATGTCGGGGATGCGGAATTCGCCGCCGATCTCGATCAGCTCCCCGCGCGAGACGATGACCTCCTTGCCGCGCGCGAGGCTTTCGAGCGCGAGCACGACCGCCGCGGCGCAGTTGTTGACCACGAGCGAAGACTGGGCGCCTGTCAGACGCTGGAGGAGGGCGTCCACGTGAGCGTATCGCGAGCCGCGCTCCTTGCGGTTTACATCCATCTCGAGGTTGGAGTAGGCCCCGGCCACCGCCTGGAGCCGTTCGCGCGCCAGCGGCGAGAGCAGGGCGCGGCCGAGGTTCGTATGGAGCACCACCCCCGTGGCGTTGACGACGCGGGCCAAGGAGAAGGCGCCGCCCTGCGAGAGCCGGGCCACGACGCGCTCGGCCAATGCTTCCACCGTGGTCGCGGCGGGCGCGACCGCGGCAAGCGCGCCCTCGAGCACGCGCCGCCGCTCGGCGGCGAGCACGTCGCGCGCGGCCTCGGTCAGGCGCCGGCGCGTGACGCCGGCGAGCGCGGCATGGCCTTCCACGCGGGTGACGAGGGCGTCCACCCCCGGAAGCGCGCGCAGGAGCGTCTTCGCTTTATCCGCCCGCGGCAAGCTCGCTCTCCACGCGCGCACGCACCCGGGCGATGATCTCGCGCGCTTCGTGCCGGATCGCGTCGCCGCCCGCGGCGCGGGCGTCGGTCTGCAGCAGCCGGCGCACCGCCTCCTCGGTCAGCCCCGCCCAGAGCTCGTCGAGGTCCCTGGGCGAGAAGCCCTGGCCGCGGAGCGCGGTCGTCCACTCGTGCGCCAGCTCCTGAACGAGCCGGTCGCGCTCGGTCGCGAGTCGTCGCGCGCGCTTCACCAGCTCGGGCAGCTTGGGCGGCATCCCCTACTCCTTGACCAAGCGCCGCACGCTGTCCACCAGGTTGGGCTCCCAGCGGGTCGTCGACACGCATCGGTAATTGGGATTCGGGAAGGTGCGCATCTTGCTGTTGATCTGGAGATCAGTGGTCGCGCCGTTTGGCCGCGCGAAGACGGTGAACGTGACGAGCGCCTCGCCATCGAGCGGCTTGTCGCCCTTGCTGCCGCAGTCGGCGTAGACGCCGATGGGCGAGACGATGTCGTCCGAGGCGATGACGCCGGAGTCCTTGGCGACGGCGCGCAGCGGGACGTTGTCGAAGGCCAGCGCCCGGATGAGCGCGTTCCAGGTGACATCGTAGGGCGCCGCGATCTGGTCGCGGTACGGCGGCGGCTGGAGCGGCGAGATGTAGGCCGCGCAGCCGCCCGCCATGATCGAGGCCAGGCCGGCCCACACTGCCCCGAGAAGCCGCGAGCGCCGTCCGGTCATGGATGCATTCTACCGCGGGTGGTGGTCGATCCCGTGGTAGGCGGTGATGAAGCGGCGGACGCGCCTCAGGTCGAGCTCGTCGAAGGCGTCGAGCCGCGTCCAGGCCGTCAGCGCGATCCGCGTCTTCATGCCGGGATAGGGCGCCAGGATGACCTGGCGCTCGTAACCAGACACGATGGCCGTGAGCTTGGCGACGAGGTCGGGGCAGGCGTCGGGGCAGTTGTACTGGACCATGACGCCGCCATCCTCGAGGTTGTGCACCTGGAGCTGCCGGAGGATGGGCTCGGTGTGGATGCCCCAGGGCGCGATGTACGGCAGATGCGGTCCCGAGGTCGGCGGTTCGGAATTGTAGGGCGGGATCGTTTCGTTGAGCGTCTGGATGTGTCGGTTGCCCTGATCCGGCTGCCTCACGCCGGGCTGCGTCGTCACCGCGCGATAGACAAAGACGCCCGCGACGACGGCCACGGCCGCCGCCGCGCCTCCGGCCCACAGCCAGATCCTTCTCCCGCTGCCGAGCTCTGCGGCCCGTGCGCTGGCGTGCATGTCTCGCGCCCCCATGACCGAGTGTCGAAACGTGGGTTGTGGCGGAAGCGTGTGGGAGTCGAACCCACCTCCGACTTGTCTAGAGCCGGACGCCGGATTTGAAGTCCGGGAGGCCCACCGGGATCCTAGACGCTTCCGTACGTCCAACTACTGGCGATTCAAGGGTTTCGAGTGTACCACCCGCGTCGGGGGGCGCCAAACGCGGGCGCACCGGCGCTCCCCTCTCGCGAGAGCCGGGCAGCGGGCGCGGCACGGCGCGGGTCAAGGCGCGCAGGAAGGTTAGCGTGATAGGCTCGCGAGCCATGGGACGGATGGCCCGGCTCGTGGCGGTGGCGCTGCTCGCTTTGGCGCTGCCAGCCGACGCCGCCGGCCCGGCGCCGCGGCCCGGCGCGATCGAAGCAGACGAGCGCGAGTTCCTCGAGAAACACTGGCGCCCCGCCATCCCGCCCCAGGGGTCGGCGCCCGCGCGCTACTCTGCCATCGAGCGCTCGCTCCAGCCGGAGGCCTGCGGTGCCTGCCACCCGGTCCAGTTCGGCGACTGGCAGGCCTCGCTTCACTCGAAGAGCATGGGGCCCGGCGTGGCCGGCCAGCTCGTCGAGATGGCACGGCGAGAACCCGCCGCCGCGCGATCATGCTCGCGCTGTCATGCGCCCGTCGCCGAGCAGCGGCCTGCGCTGATCGACGCGCGTGGGGTCGTCTCCAACCCCGACTTCGATCCGGCGCTCCAGTCCCGGGGCGTCATCTGCGCGAGCTGCCACGTGCGGGGCCACGAGCATTTCGGCCCGCCGCGCAGGGACGGCTCGACGGCGAGCCGCGCGCCGCGCGCGACGCTCCCGCACAATGGCGTCACGCGGACGACCGCCTTCCTCCGCGCCGACTTTTGCGCGAGCTGCCACCAATTCGGCGCCGACGGTCTCTCCTTGAACGGAAAGCCGCTCGAGAACACGTACGAAGAGTGGCGACGGAGCCCGGCGGCGCGCCGGGGCCTCCAGTGCCAGAACTGCCACATGCCGGATCGGCGTCACCTCTGGCGCGGCATCCACGATGCTGACATGGTGCGCTCCGGCATCGAGATCACCCTGAGAGCGGACCGGGCGCGCTACCGCGCGGGCGACCTCGTGCGCGCGAGGCTGGCGATCGCGACGCCAAGGGTCGGCCACGCCTTTCCCACCTACGTCACGCCCAAGGTGCTGGTGCGCGTCGAGCTCGTGGACGCCCAGGGACAGCCCGTGGCAGGAAGCGTGGAAGAGCGCGTCATCGCCCGCCAGGTGCCGCTCGACCTTTCGCGCGAGATCTCCGACACGCGCATCCCGCCCGGCGGCCGCTTTACCCTCGACTACTCGCGGCGGATCGAAGCGGCGGACCTTAAGCTTCGCGTCACAGTGACCGTGCTGCCGGACGAGTTCTACACGCGCTTCTTCGAGGCCCTTCTGGCGGCGGGAGCGGGCGAAGGCGAAGCGCAGATCAGGGAAGCGCTCGAGGCCACGCGCCGCTCGGCCTACACGCTGTACGTCAAGGAACTGCCGCTGACTTGAGAGGGCCGGGGTAGGCCGTCGTCACCGCGCGGGTCCTCCCGGCGCGGGCGTCGGGTCCACGGGCGCGATGCCGCCCATGTCGGGCTCGAGCTGGAGCGTGTCGGCGATCTTCGTGTAGCTGGAGAACATCTGCGTTACGCCGACGATCTCCATGATCCCTCGCTGGCTGACGCCCAGGCGCCGTATCTCGGCGAGATGAAATGCCGCGCCCGACGCCGAGCGCGTCGTCACAGAGACGGAGAAGGCCAGCGCTTCCTTGAAGCGGCGCGTGAGGCGATTGTCGGCGTAGGCATGCCGCGCGGCAGCCCAGACTTCGGCCGCATAGGCGGGATCATGGGCGATGAAGCGGAAGCCCTGCGGCACATCGGCGCTGCCGCCGTAGAAGGCGCGGATCTCGGCGAAGAGGGCCCGTGTCTCGGTTGGGGCGCTTGAATCGTCGACCGGCCCGAGGGCGCCGAGCCCGTCGGCCGCCACGTTGAGCGCATTGGTGATGCCGACCACCTGCGCGGCCTCATACCAGATCGCGTCGCCCGTCATCCCCTGCAGCTTCCCGGCTGCAGTGTGGGCCTTGACTCAGTACTCGCACGCGTTGACGCCGCTCACGACCGCGGCAACCATCTCCTTCTCGCCGCGCGTGAACTCGCCCGGCCCCATGGCGCGCTTCATGGCGCGGCCGTGCGGCCCGCCGAACTCGGGGTCCCAAGCCATGACGCGGCTCATGGCGGGCGGCTCGACGAAGGCGTGATTGAACCAGGTGCGGCTCAGCTCGAACAACTTCTGGGCGGCCGCGGGATACTCGGCTGCGCTCCTTAGTCTGACTGTCGGCATGGAGTCCTCCGAAAGGTGAGGGCGCTCAGGCGCCGCCGGCCAGCGGCGGGAACATGACCAGCTCGTCGCCCGGGGCCAGGACCTGGTCCGGGTCGGCGTCGCGGCCATTGACCACGGTGAGGCAGGCCAGCTCGCCCGGGATCTTGAGCGATTCCACCACGTCGCGCACGGTGGCGCCGGCAGGAAGATCGAGCGAGATGCCGTCGCCGTCGGCGCCGGCAGGTAGATAGGGTTGAAGGGTCGCGAAAAGCCGGACGTCGACCTTCATCCGGCCGTGGGAGCTAGTCGGCCGAGGCGGCCGAGGCGATCCGGAGCCTGTCGCCCGGGCGGATCCGCGCGGCCTCGTCGAGCTCGTTCCAGCGCGTGAGCTCGGCGGCCGAGACGCCGTACCGCTTGGCAATCGTGCCCACGGTTTCTTTCGGCTGGACGACATGGATTTCCGGCTTGACCGCCTGGCGACCGCGGCCGGCCGCCGCGAGCCGCTGTTCGCGCGCGCGCTCCTGGGCCTCGACGAACCGTTCAGAAGCGCCCACCGGAAACTTCAGCAAATAGGGCCCGCCCGGGGGCGTCTGCTTCAGCCGCAATTCGGGATTGAGCTCGTACAGGACCTCGACGCCGACGCCCGCGAGCGCCGCGGCCCGCGAGAGCGCAAGGCCCGAAGGCGCCGGGACGGATTCGTAGGCGAGCGGCTCAGTCTGAGAGGCCGTGAAGCCGTACCGCTCGGGCTCGCGGCCAATGAGCGTCATCGCCTGGATAGCGGGGACGAAGTTCTTGGTCTCTTCACGGAGGACGCGTCCCCGCGTCAGCTCCCAGAAGTCGCTGGTCCCGAGCACCTTCATCGCGCGGAGGACCTTCATCTCGCCGGCGTTGTACCCCGCCTTGGCGAGCTCCCACGAGCCGAAGAGCGCATGGAGGTCGCTGAAATAGCGCGCGGCAGCCACCGTGGATTTCTCGGGATCGAGGCGCTCGTCCACCCAGTGGTCCACGCGCAGCCCGTAGCGCCGCGCCGTGGGCGCCATGAATTGCCACAGCCCCTTTGCACCCGCCCGGGACACCGCGACTGGGTTGAAGCCGCTCTCGATCATGGCGGTGAACATCAGGTCCTCGGGCAACCCCTTGTCCCTGAGCACCCCCTGGATCATCCCGGCGTAGCGGCCCGAACGATCGAGCCACCGCTCGACCACCGTCCTTCGGTATCCCGTTTGGAACTGTTCGAGGAAGCGTCTGACCTCGGCATTGTCACGGATAGGGAACGTGGGCGCTGCGGGGCTGAATGACTCCGTCCCCGCTCCGTCAGAGGTTTGACGGTCAGATCTCGGGCCCGACTCGGCTGGGTCCCGGGGAAGCAGAGGCTCCTTGGGGGCTTCGACAGCCCGGTCCTGGGTGGGGGGCTCGGAGGCCGGTGGGAAGGGGGAGAACCCCTCCATCTCCGCCCCGGCCACCCCTGGATGTCCCAGGGCCGCCAGGCAGAGGAGCAAGAAACCGATACCGCGGGGCCCGTTCTGGAAGGACATGGAGAGGAACTTGAGGGGTTGTACCACGGAGGGACAAGTGGGGTCAACCCCACAGGCAGGGCCGGCCGGGACAGATAGCCCTTGACACACAGGCGGCCACAACCTATCGTAAACTATCGCAAAATAAGGCGATTTTGATGCACAGTCCGAACAGAACGAAAGGAGGTGAAACCACATGAAGAAGATCATCGCGCTGGTGATTGGCATTGCCTTCGCTTTCGGCACGGCGGGCTTCGCAGCCGCTCAGGCGCCGGCCCCCAAGGCCGAGGACAAGATGGACAAGAAGATGGGCGACGACAAGAAGGCGGTCGACAAGAAGGCGGCCGCCGACAAGAAGGCGGGCGACAAGAAGGCAGCTGCCGACAAGAAGGCGGGCGACAAGAAGGCGACCGACGACAAGAAGATGGGCGACAAGAAGGCGGCCGACGACAAGAAGACGGGCGACAAGAAGTAGCGTCGCGCCGTCCGCTCAGAGTCATCCGGGGCGCCGCTCCTCTAACGGGGGGCGGTGCCCTGCTGCGTCCGGGGAGTGGCCGGCTGACCTTGGTCGGGAACGCGGCGATCCTCCCTGACCCCCGTCATCCACTCGTTGCGGTCATGGAGCCGCACCGTCGCTTCCTCACCTGCCCTCACGGTTACGGGCCTCCACCAAAACGTCACAGTCGTCTGGCCGAAGACCTGCGGGCGCGTCTTGAAGCGCTCGGCCTCGCCCCGCTTCGGACCGGGCGGACGCTTGACATGCGGCGTCTCGCGCCAGGCCAGCAGCATCCAGGCGCCTTCGGGCACCCGCTGAAAGCGGAAGGCGCCCGCGCCGTCCGAGGACTCGCCGAGAATCAACTGGCCGGCTCCCGTGTCGATGAGCGTTCGCTCGAAGGCCAGGCGGGCCGCGCTCACCTTGGGCTCCGCCTCGATGTAGGCATCGGGCGAATCGCGCAAGTGCGTCTTGATCGCCTCGAGCTCGGCTTCGAAGGCGGCCGAGCGCGGCAGGAGGAGCACCGAGACTGACGCGTAGGGCGTGGCCTCTCCACCAGGCCGCCCTTCCGCGTAGGCCCGGCCATCGACACTGCCGAGTGCCCCCTGCTCACGCGCGGCGAGGAGCGGCGCGACCAGCGCTGCCACATCCCCGGCTGGCGCGACGCTCGTTACTCCGAGCAGCAGAAGCATCACCCCTGAAACGGCCGAGCGAGCGCCGGAGCTCCGGTTGGTCATCCGTGGGGAAGGACGAGCCAGGTCGCGGCCGCGAGAACGCCAGACAGCGGGATGGTCAGGATCCACGCCCACACGATGCGCCCTGCCACGCCCCAGCGCACGGCCGACAGCCGCTGCGTGGCGCCGACGCCCATGATGGAGCCGGTGATGGTGTGGGTCGTGCTGACGGGTATGCCGCCGATCGCCGTGCCGATCAGCATTACGGCCCCGGCCGTCTCGGCGCAGAAGCCGCCGACCGGGCGCAGCTTGGTCAGCCGCATCCCCATGGTCTTGACGATGCGCCAGCCGCCGGCCATGGTCCCGAGCGCAATCGCCGCGTGCGCCGCGAGAATGACCCAGACCGGCACGTAGAACTCGGGGCCCAGGTAGCCGCCCGAGAAGAGCAGGATGGCGATGATCCCCATGGTTTTCTGAGCGTCGTTGGTGCCGTGACCCAGGCTGTAAAAGGCCGCGGAGATGAGCTGGAGCCTGCGGAAGAGCGCGTCCACGCGGCTCGGGCGCGCGCCCCGGAAGATCCAGAGGGTCGCCACCATGAGCCCGAAGCCGAGCGCCATGCCGATGACCGGGGCGAGCACGATGAAGACCGTGATCTTGAGCAGCCCCGTCGCCACCAGCGCGCCCCAGCCCGCCTTCGCCACCGCGGCGCCGGCGAAGCCGCCGATCAGTGCGTGCGACGAGCTCGACGGGATGCCGTAGTACCAGGTGATCAGGTTCCAGACGATCGCGCCGGTCAGGCCGCCGAGGATCACCCACTGGTCCACCACGCCCGCGTCCACGACGCCCTTCCCGACGGTCTTGGCGACCTGGACGCCGAAGCCGAAGGCCGCCACGAAGTTGAAGAAGGCCGCCCACGCCACGGCCTGCATGGGCGTGAGCACCCGGGTGGAGACGACGGTCGCGATGGAGTTGGCGGCGTCGTGGAAGCCGTTGATGTAGTCGAAGGCGAGCGCGACGGCGATGATGAACGCCACCAGCAGGATCGCTCCGCTCATGTCCGGGGGGCCGCCCCGCTCAGGCCATCTTGAGGGTGATGCCCTCGATCACGTTGAGTACATCCTCGCAGCGGTCGGTGACGGCCTCCATCGTCTCGTACAGCTCCTTCCACTTGATCACCTCGATGGCGTCCGTGCCGCCCTCGAACAGCGCCGCCAGCTCGTCGCGCAGCAGGCGGTCGGCCTCGTTCTCGAGACGGTTGACCTCGATGGAGTGCTTCCGGTAGAGGGGCGAGAGCGTGCGCAGGCAGCGCACCGCGCGGTCCGTCTCCTCGGCCGTCTTGACGATGATCTTGGCCATGGCGAGGCATCCGTCCGTGGGACTCTTGATCTTGTACACGAGCAGACGGTCTGCGACCGCGTCGATGAGGTCCAGCACGTCGTCGAGGCGGCTTGCAAGCGCGTAGATGTCCTCCCGATCGATGGGGGTAACGAACGTGGTGTTGAGCCGCCGGACCACCTCGTGGGTGACCGCGTCGCCGGCGTGCTCGAGGTCGCGGATCTGCTGCACCTTGGCCTGGGCGGAGGGGTAGTCGAGCGTTAGCTCCTCCAGCACCCTGGACGCCGAGACGATGTGGCCCGCCTGCTGCTCGAAGAGGTCGAAGAAGTTCTCGTCGCGTGGAAGGAGACGAAACACACTTCATCCTCTCTCGGCCCGCCCCGCATGTCAACGGCCCCCGGCCGGTTTGCTGTTAGTCGATGAAAATGTCACCCCGTATCTGTTCCGTGAAAGTGTCACCCCATGAAGACATGGGAGACACTCACGATGAGTCAGAAGGAGGCGCCGCGGATTGGGTTGCTCACCGCCCTCGTGGCGGGCCGGGTGATCGGGCGCGAGGTGGCTACGGCCTTGGGCGTGACGGGGCGGCAGGTGTGCGTCTCAAGCGCCGCTTCGAGTCTGCGGGCGCCGCGGGCTTGCTCCACCGCAGCCGGGGGCGACCCTCGCCGCGGCGGCTGGCCCCGCGGCTGCGGGAGCGGGTGACGACGCTACTGACCACGACGTACCGGGACTTCAATGACTGCCACGCCACGGAGAAGTTGCAGGAGGCCGAGGGGCTGGCGATCAGCCGTCCCACCGTCCGCCGCCTGCGCCAGGCCCTAGGGCGGCCCGCCAAGCATCGGCGCCGGCCGCGCCGCTATCACGCCTGGCGCGAGCCGCGGGCGCGCATGGGCGCACTCGTGCAGCTCGACGCCAGCCCCTTCGCGTGGCTCGAGGAGCGCGGCCCGGCCATGAGGCTGCATGGCGCCATCGATGACACCACCGGCACCGTGCTCGCCCTGCACTTCCGGCCCACGGAGGATCTGCACGGCTACACCACCGCGCTTGCCGGTCAGTACGGCCTGCCGCTGGCCTTCTACGGCGACCGGCTCAACGTCTTCCTGCGCAACGACCCCCACTGGACGCTCGCGGAACAGTTGCGCGGGGCCCAGGACCCCACCCACCTCGGCCGCATGCTGCAGGCCCTCGGTATCGGCTTCATCCCCGCCGGCTCGCCCCAGGCCAAGGGCCGCATCGAGCGGCTGTGGCAGACCCTGCAGGATCGCCTCGTCAGCGAACTGCGCCTGCAGGGCAACGTCACGCCGGAGGCCGCCAACGCCTTCCTGCCCGCCTTCCGCGCCGACCACAACCGGCGCTTCGCCCGGCCCCCGGCGCGCCCCCAGCCCGCCAGGCGGCCCCCCCGCGGAAGCTGCCGCTGCTCCTCGGCTACCGCTACCACCGCCGCGTGGCCGCCGACAACACCGTGCGCCTCGGGCTGCGCGGGCTGCGACTGCCGCCGGGTCCGCGGCGGCGGAGCTGGGCTGGCCTGCGCGTCGAGCTCCGGGAACTCCTCGACGGCCGGCTCGTCGTGCTTCACGATGCGTGCGTGCTGGCCACCCTGCCCAGTCCAGGCCCCGCCTTCGTCCTGCGGCCGCGCCGCGACCAGCGCGCCGCGACCCGGCGCTCCCGTGCCGCTCAGCCCCGCGCGGCGACGGGGGGCCGCGCTGGGGGGAGCGGGCGACACCCGACGTTGTCGCCTTCGGCGCACCCGACGTCCGCGGCCTCGCGCTCGGTCGCGCGCCCGACGCGGGCGCATCCTTGACGCACGGGCTTCTCGCGCCGCAGTCACGAGCTCTACCGGGCCTGGCAAGGGTGACATTTTCACCGGACAGCGACACGGCCCCCGGCTGGTTTGACAGTCCCTGGAGCTGTGGCTAGGATTCGGCTGTGCGATCCGACGAGCCCGCCGCCGGCTGGCAAACCCGCTGCCCGCGCTGTGGAAGCGCAATGGCCTGGGAGGGCAACCCGCACAGGCCCTTCTGCGGGATCACGTGCCGGTTGATCGACCTCGGACGGTGGCTCGACGAGCGCTACCGCGTGGCCGGCGACGCGCTGCCCGAGGAGCTCCCGACCGACGATCGTCCGGCGCGGCCCGCCGAATGACAGAACTGCTCGGCGATCCGGCGGCTTTCCTCCAGCGCCTCGTCCTCCAGGTTCCCGCGCTTTTGATCGCGGTCACCGTCCACGAGCTGGCGCACGCCCTCGTGGCTGACCGGCTCGGTGATCCGACGGCAAGGTCGCTCGGAAGGCTCACGTTCAATCCACTGCCGCACATCGATCCCCTCGGGGCGCTGGCCTTCGTCCTCGCGGGCTTCGGATGGGCCAAGCCCGTGCCGGTCAACGCACAGTACTTCAGGAATCCGCTCCGAGACATGAGCCGGGTGGCCGCGGCCGGCCCCATCGCCAATTTCCTGGCCGCCTTTGCGGCGCTGGTGCTGCTCCTCGCGCTGAAGCCCGCGGGCGTGCTGCCGGAGGCCGCCCTGCGTGCGCTGTCGTACGTCTACACGTACAACCTCGTGCTGGGGATCTTCAACCTGATCCCGCTGCCGCCCCTCGACGGCGGGCACTTCCTACCATACCTGCTGCCCCGCGGCATGGCGGGCGCGCTCCACGGCCTCGAGCGCTACGGCATGCTCCTCTTGCTGGCGCTCGTGTTCACGGGCGCGATCCAGTGGATTCTGGGACCGGTCTTTCGCTGGGCGAGCCGCCTCATGATAATGCTCGCTCGGCTGATCGTCTGAGGCGGACAAAACAAAGCGCCCGGACCTTTCGGTCCGGACGCCTGAATTACCCCGGCAGCGACCTACTCTCCCACGCCGTTACCAGCGCAGTACCATCGGCCCTGGAGGGCTTAACTTCCGTGTTCGGGATGGGAACGGGTGTGGCCCCTCCGGCATCGCCACCGGGAATCGGATGGCAATTGCATACGTTGATTCTCGAGTGCAGCCAAGCGACGAACAATTGTATGAGTGCAACGTGGTCAAGCCGCACGGCCGATTAGTACCGCTCGGCTGAACGCCTTACGGCGCTTACACCTGCGGCCTATCAACCTGGTAATCTTCCAGGGGCCTTCAGAGGGCTTACGCCCTGGGAGGTCTCATCTTGAGGCGGGTTTCGCGCTTAGATGCCTTCAGCGCTTATCCCTGCCGGACATAGCTACCCAGCGGTGCTCCTGGCGGAACAGCTGGCACACTAGCGGTCCGTCCACCCCGGTCCTCTCGTACTAGGGGCAGCTCCCCTCAAACCTCCTACGCCCGCGTCAGATAGAGACCGAACTGTCTCACGACGTTCTAAACCCAGCTCACGTACCGCTTTAATGGGCGAACAGCCCAACCCTTGGGACCTGCTCCAGCCCCAGGATGCGATGAGCCGACATCGAGGTGCCAAACCTCCCCGTCGATGTGAACTCTTGGGGGAGATCAGCCTGTTATCCCCGGAGTACCTTTTATCCGTTGAGCGATGGCCCTTCCACTCGGAACCACCGGATCACTAGGTCCTGCTTTCGCACCTGCTCGACTTGTAGGTCTCACAGTTAGGCCGGCTTCTGCCCTTGCACTCGACGCACGATTTCCAACCGTGCTGAGCCGACCTTTGAGCGCCTCCGTTACTGTTTAGGAGGCGACCGCCCCAGTCAAACTACCCACCTGGCACTGTCCCCGGCCCGGATCACGGGCCCAGGTTAGAACTACAGCACGGTCAGGGTGGTATCTCAACGACGGCTCCACCGAAGCTAGCGCTCCGGCTTCAAAGCCTCCCACCTATCCTGCACAGACCCTGCCAGAATTCCATACCAAGATATAGTAAAGGTTCACGGGGTCTTTTCGTCTTGACGCGGGTAGCCAGCATCTTCACTGGCGCTACAGTTTCACCGGGTCTCTCGTGGAGACAGCGGTCAAGTCGTTACGCCATTCGTGCAGGTCGGAACTTACCCGACAAGGAATTTCGCTACCTTAGGACCGTTATAGTTACGGCCGCCGTTTACCGGGGCTTCGGATCAAAGCTTCGCACCTTGCGGCACTAACCTCTCCCCTTAACCTTCCGGCACCGGGCAGGCGTCAGACCCTATACCTCCTCTTGCGAGTTGGCAGAGTCCTGTGTTTTTAGTAAACAGTCGCTTGACCCAATTCTCTGCGACCCCTTCAGGCTCAACACCTTAGTGGGGCACCCCTTCTCCCGAAGTTACGGGGTTATTTTGCCTAGTTCCTTCACGAGAGTTCTCCCGAGCGCCTGTGGATATTCTCCTCGCCCACCTGTGTCGGTTTACGGTACGGTCGCCTTGGCAACTGGCTTAGAGGATTTTCTTGGCAGCGTGGTATCAGCCCGTTTGCGGCCCGAAGGCCTCCCCATCACGTTTCAGGATTAGCGCCCCGACGGATTTGCCTATCAGAGCTCCCTACGCGCTTGGACCCGCACTTCCATTCGCGGGCGGTGCTTAACCTTCTGCGTCACCCCATAGCTCGTAACGTCACCACGGCGGTGCAGGAATATTAACCTGCTGCCCTTCGCTTACGCCTGTCGGCCTCAGCTTAGGAACCGACTAACCCTGGGCGGATTAACCTTCCCCAGGAAACCTTGGGCTTTCGGCGACCAGGTTTTTCACCTGGTTTATCGCTACTCGTGCCGGCATTATCTCTTCGGCTTCGTCCAGCAGTCCTCACGGTCTGCCTTCAATCTATGGCCGAATGCTCCCCTACCGCTCGACGGTTACCCGCCGAGCTCGTAGCGTCGGTGGCAGGCTTGAGCCCCGTTGAATTATCCGCGCAGAATCGCTTGACCAGTGAGCTGTTACGCACTCTTTAAAGGATGGCTGCCTCTAAGCCAACCTCCTGGCTGTCTGTGCGACTCCACATCGTTTCCCACTAAGCCTGCACTTAGGGACCTTAGCTGACGATCTGGGTTGTTTCCCTCTCGACCACGCAGCTTATCCCGCGTCGTCTGACTCCCACGCTGAAACGAACGGCATTTGGAGTTTGGTTAGGTTTGGTAATCTGGTAGGACCCCTAGCCCATCCAGAGCTCTACCACCGTCCGTCAACACGTGAGGCTATCCCTAAAGATATTTCGGGGAGAACCAGCTATCTCCAAGTTTGATTAGCCTTTCACTCCGACCCCCAGCTCATCCCATCCGTTTTCAACCGAAATGAGTTCGAGCCTCCACCGGCGTTTAAACCGGCTTCACTCTGGCCAGGGGTAGATCACTTGGCTTCGGGTCTACTCCGCGCGACTAAACGCCCTATTAGGACTCGCTTTCGCTACGGCTCCGCCCCTTTGAGGCTTAACCTTGCCACGCGGAAGTAACTCGCCGGCTCATTATGCAAAAGGCACGCGGTCAGGCCTTCGTCTTGCGACGCATAGCCCTCCCACCGCTTGTAGGCAAACGGTTTCAGGTTCTATTTCACTCCCCTCACCGGGGTTCTTTTCGCCTTTCCCTCACGGTACTGGTTCACTATCGGTCGCCAGGGAATATTTAGCCTTGGAGGGTGGTCCCTCCGGATTCC
>DASYVT010000236.1 GCA_035936835.1 Candidatus Methylomirabilota bacterium
TTAATAGGGCCGCCAGCGCGTCGCCCTTGCCCTTCGCCGCCCGGATCCTCGCGACCACCGTGAGCACGTCAGCCATAGCGTGTGGGTCTCCTTTGGCCCGCGCCCATCATGGGCGGGGTGGGGGGCATTCTACGCGATCCCGGGATAGTTGACACGGGGAGGGCTATCTGGCACGATTGCCCCGTTATGACGTTTTTCCCGGGCCTCCTGCTTATGTAGCGGCGAGCGCGGAATTCCGCGTTCGCCGAGCCTCCTGCGACAATGTCGCCAGGAGGTTTTTCATTTCCGGCTCGTGATCGAGCCTGCGTGAGGAGCGACATGCCACCAAAGCCCGTGACGCCGAAGCGGATGGCCTTCGACAAGTACCAGCCTTTCGTGCCGCTCGATCTGCGTGACCGCACCTGGCCGGATAAGAAGCTCGTGAAGGCGCCCCGCTGGTGCTCCGTCGACCTGCGCGACGGCAACCAGGCCCTGATCGACCCGATGGATCCCGAGCGCAAGCGGCGCATGTTCGAGACCCTCGTCCGGATGGGCTTCAAGGAGATCGAGGTCGGCTTCCCATCGGCCTCCCAGCCCGACTACGACTTCGTGCGGCTCCTGATCGAGGAGGACCTGGTTCCGGACGACGTCGTCATCCAGGTGCTGACGCAGTGCCGCCCCGAGCTGATCGAGCGCACGTACCAGTGCCTGCAGGGCGCGCGGCGGGCCATCGTGCACTTCTACAACTCGACCTCCATCCTCCAGCGGCGCGTGGTGTTCGGCCTCGGCAAGCCGGGGATCGTGGACATCGCCGTCAACGCGGCGAAGCTGTGCAGGAAGCTCGAGGAGATATTGGTCGGCACGGAAGTCTTCTACGAGTACTCGCCAGAGAGCTACACGGGCACCGAGGTGGAGTTCGCCGTCGAGATCTGCGAGGCCGTTATGGACGTCATCGAGCCGACGCGCGACAGGAAGATCGTCCTGAACCTGCCCGCCACGGTGGAGATGTACACGCCGAACCTCTACGCCGACACGATCGAGTGGTTTCTCCGGCACATTTCCCGCCGCGACCGCGTCGTGTTGTCGCTCCACCCGCACAACGACCGCGGCTGCGCCGTGGCGGCAGCCGAGCTGGGCGTGATGGCGGGCGCCGACCGCGTGGAAGGCACGCTCTTTGGCAACGGCGAGCGCACCGGCAACGTGGACGTCGTCACGCTCGCCATGAACCTGTTCGCGCAAGGCATCGACCCAGAGCTCGACATCTCCGACATCGACGAGGTGCGCCGGGTCGCCGAGTACTGTAACCGCCTGCCCGTCCATCCGCGTCATCCCTACGGGGGCGACCTCGTCTACACGGCGTTCTCGGGCTCGCACCAGGACGCCATCAAGAAAGGCATGGAAGCCCTGCCGCCGGACTACAAGGTCTGGGAGGTGCCGTATCTCCCCATTGATCCGAAGCACGTGGGCCGCACGTACGAGGCCGTCATCCGCGTCAACAGCCAGTCGGGCAAGGGCGGCGTCGCCTTCATCATGAAGGCCGAGCACGGCTTCGACCTGCCCCGCCGCCTGCAGATCGAGTTCTCCAAGACGATCCAGGCGATCACCGAGGACTCGGGGACGGAGATCAGCCCCTCGGCCATGTGGGAGGCGTTCCAGCGCGAGTATCTGCCCGAGCCGGGGCGGTACGCCCTGCGCAGCCATGAGCTGGCGTCCGTGGGCGGCAGCGACGGCGCCCGCATCGTGGCGCAGGTCGCCGTGGACGGCGTCTCGCGCACGGTCACTGGCGCGGGCAACGGCCCCATCGCCGCCTTCGTGGACGCGCTGCGGAGCGGACTGGGTGTCGAGCTGGATGTCGTCGACTACGCGGAGCACGCCCTCGGGCAGGGCGCCGACGCCGGCGCGGTGGCCTACGTCGAGACGGTGGACGGCGAGGGCAACCTCCGCTGGGGCGTGGGCACGCATCCGAACATCATCACGGCGTCACTGCGGGCCGTGCTCTCCGCCCTCGGCCGCCGCGCGCGCTGAAAGCGGCTGAGCTGCGATCTACGGGATCACCGGCCACTTCGGCCGCGCGGCGAGTCCCGCGCGCGCCAGGTACGGGCCCGATAGCCGTTCTGCGCGGGCGAGGGCCTCGCGCTCGTCGACCGTAGTCACGCGCCGATCGTCCAGCAGGACGCGCCCGTCCACGACCACCGTCCGCACGCTGGCGGCGCTCGAGCTGTAGACGAGCGTGTTCACGGGGTCCAGCAGCGGGCGCCACTCCGGCAGGTCCAGGTCGAAGATCACCATATCGGCGCGCTTGCCCGGCTCGAGCGAGCCGATCTCGTTCTCGAGCCCGAGCGCGCGCGCCCCGTGCAGCGTCGCCATCTCGAGCACGCGCTCGGGCGGCATCACCGCGGGGTCGAGTCGCGCGTCCTTGGGCACGAGCGCGGCCAGGTACATCAGCCGCAGCATGTCGAAGTGGTTCGAGCCGTTGGCGCTGTCGCCGCCGAGCGACACGCTCACACCGGCGTCGAGCATCTCGGCGAAGCGGCCGTGCGCGGAGAGTCCTTTGACGTGCTTGAGCGCGGCGGAGGGACAGTGCGAGATCTTCACGGCGCGGCGGGCGAGGAGCGCGATGTCGTCGGCGTTCACGTGCACCATGTGGGCGAGCTTGGTGCGCGGCCCGAGCACTCCCCAGCTGTCGAGCGTGGCGAGCGGCAACGTGTCCGCCGTCTTGCGCGACGGGTGCGAGGCGAACTGCATCATGCCCCAGCCTGTCCCGTGCCGCTCGGCCAAGGTATGTGCGCCGCGGATCAGCGCCTCGGAGCAGGTGCCGAAGCCGATCAGCAGCGGCCAGGCGCTCACGCGCGAGCTGCCGCGCTGCTTCACGTCTAAAACCGCTGCCTCGGCGAGCCGCAGCGCCTCGTCGGTGGACTGGGTCAGCCGGCCGGGGCCCGAGGCCAGGTCCCACGTCCAGCGGCCGAGGACGGCGCGCAGCCCCACCGCGTCCACCGCCTGGGCCACCGCCGGGACGTCGAAGAGCGTGCCGGCCTCGCAGAAGGTCGTGGTGCCCGTGCGCAGCATCTCGAGACACGCGAGCTGGGCGGCCGCGGCTTCCTCCTCCGGCGTGATGGCGGCGTAGAGCGGCAGGTACCAGTCCGGGACGTAGCGGTCCACGGGCACCTCGTCCGGGATCAAGCCGCGCGAGAGATGCTCGGAGAGGTGGACGTGGGTGTCGATGAAGCCCGGGAGCACGAGATGGCCGCGCCCGTCGATGATGCGCTCGGGCGCGCGCGGCGGCCTCACGTCGCGCGACGCCCCGACCTGAACGATGCGCTCGCCGTCGATCAGCACGGAGCCGTCCAGGAAGATCCGGCGCGTGGGATCCATGCTGACGACGACGGCGTGCTCGACGAGGATCATGGGGCGCTCTCCGGGCGAGTATGATACACGTCTGCTCCAGGAGGTGCTCAGATGACACCGCAGAAACGGGATGACCACGACAAGGGCAGGGCGGATGCGCTGATCGCGCGGATGAAGAAGGCGCGCGGTTACATCTACCCCGAGTGGGAGTTCGCGGCCCGGCAGGACCCGGAGTTCGTCGAGACCTACAATCGTATCTACGAGCTGGGGCTTGGAGAGGGCAAGCACGTCTCGGCGAAAGTCCGCGAGTTCGTCGCCATCGCGCTCCTCGCCTTCCGCGGGGCGGAACGGGCCGGCCTCGTGGCGCACATGGAGCGCGCGATCCGCCTCGGCGCCACGCGCGAGGAGCTGTTCGAGGTCCTCGAAACCTGCCTGGTGCCGGGCGGAGCCCCGACCTTTCATCGGGGGCTGGGCGCCCTCTTGGAAGTGAAGGGCTGATCGCGGCGCGCTACTTCTTCAGGCGCAGATCCTCGTACGGCGCCGAGTAGAGGTGGCCGACGATGAGACCCAAGCCCGGCTCGGCCACGCGGGCGCCGTACCCGTTGAGGAAGGCCGGCTCGACGATGGGGGCGAACATGACCTTCTCGTGCACGAG